>CBDUOW010000102.1:0-6013 GCA_965368945.1 uncultured Gammaproteobacteria bacterium | reverse complement strand
TCGCATCAATGGCCGGGCGGTAAAGGCGATATCCGTGATGAAATGGTGCAAATGATTGCACGCGATATCAATGAAGCGGATCTCGGCCTCAAGATTCAGGTTTATCCGGGCAAGTCGCTTTATAAGCCCAAGGAACAATGGGGCGCCATTGTCAAAGGCAAGCTGGATATCACCGCATTCCCGCTGGCTTACGCCGGTGGTCGGCATCCGGAGTTCAATCTTACCTTGATGCCGGGCCTGGTGAAAAACCATGAGCATGCCCAGCGCCTGAACAATTCCGAATTCATGAAGCGCATCAAGGACATCATGGATGAAGCCGGAGTGATCGTACTGGCAGATACCTGGTTGGCCGGTGGATTCGTGTCCAAGAAAAAATGTGTCCTCAATCCAGAGGATGTAGAAGGTCAGACATTCCGCGCTGCGGGAAAAGCCTTTAATGAAATGCTGGCGGCGGCTGGCGCCTCCATCGCAAAAATGCCCAGCTCGGAAATTTATTCAGCACTCCAGACCGGCGTGCTGGATGCGGCCAATACCAGTTCTGCCAGCCTGGTTTCCTATCGTATCTATGAGCAGGTCAAATGTCTGACTGCCCCCGGTGATAATGCGCTGTGGGTGATGTACGAACCGATCCTGATGTCAAAGAAAACCTTTAATAAATTAAACAAGCAGCAGCAGGATGCGTTCATCACGGCCGGTAAGAAAGCAGAACAGTTTGCCTATGAAGGTGCCAAGCAGGCCGATGAGAAACTCGTCGAGGTTTATAAAAATGCCGGCGTGGAAGTCGTGACCATGACAGCCGAGCAGGCGGGGAAATGGCGGGCCATTGCTGACAAATCGTCTTACAAGAACTTTGCGGAAAAAGTCAAAGGCGGTCAGGAGTTGCTCGATATGGCATTGTCGGTCGAATAATCCACTACCAGGGATCACACTGCTGAAGGGAGACGGCAGTGTGATACCAATATAATAATGAATACCTTTATTCGTTTTGTTGCCATGTTGTCCCGCCTGTGTGGCCTGGTGGCGGGCAGCATGCTGGTTATCTCGGTATTGGTTGTGTGCCAGATGGTGGTGTTACGCTACGTGTTGGTAGAGTCATCAATCTGGCAAACCGAGTTCGTTACTTATTTACTTCTCAGTGCGACCTTCATCGGCGCCCCCTACCTGTTGCTCACCAAAGGGCATGTCAATGTCGATCTGGTCCCCCTTTATCTTGGCCACAAGGCACGCTTTGCGTTGGCACTGGTGGCTTCGACCCTGTCATTGTTGTTTTGTGTCTTAATCACCTGGCTGGGCTTTGAATTCTGGTTGGAAGCCTGGAGCAATCAATGGCATTCCGATTCCATGTGGGAAGTACGCTTGTGGATTCCTTACATGGCGATGCCCATTGGCTTTGGTGTGTTGTCGTTACAGTACGTGGCGGATCTGTTCAGTTTATTACTACGGCATGAAATGCCCTTTGGTATATCCGAGGAGGATCTGGAATGAATCCGATGGAACTGGGGATAATTGTTGCAGTCGTTCTGATCATCGTGCTGTTGTCAGGCGCGCCGGTGGCCTTTTCGCTGGGTATCGTCGCCGTCGGTTTTCTTATTATCTTTGAAGGCCCGGGTAGCCTGGGCGTGGTTGCGGAAACCTTGTTCGGGGGACTGAATGAGTTCGCCCTGCTTTCCATTCCCATGTTTATCCTGATGGGTGCGGCCATCGCCTCTTCACGTGCCGGGAGTGATCTGTACGAGGCACTGGAACGCTGGTTTTATCGTGTGCCCGGCGGTTTGCTGATCTCCAATCTTGGCGCCTGTTCGATATTTGCGGCCCTGAGCGGATCCTCACCGGCAACCTGTGCGGCGATTGGCAAAATGGGTGTGCCGGAGATGCAAAAGCGCGGCTATCCCGACGGGCTGGCAACCGGTGCGATTGCCGCCGGTGGGACCCTCGGTATATTGATTCCACCCAGCATCACCATGATCGTCTATGGCATTGCGACCGAAACTTCGATTGGCCGTTTGTTTATCGCCGGCCTGTTACCCGGCGTGATGCTGACGGCCATGTTCATGGCCTGGTCGCTGTATTATGCCGGGCGTAAGGGCTTTCGTTTCAAGATAGGGGATACCGTTTACAGCTGGCGGCAGAAGATCGAGATTCTGCCCAAGATTATGCCGTTCCTGATCATTATCGCCATGATCCTGTGGGCCTTGTACGGCGGGGTTGCCACGCCGTCGGAGGCAGCCGGTGTCGGTGCCATGTTCTGCATTGTGTTGGTGGTAGTGATTTACCGTATGTGGCAACCGAAGGAGCTCTGGGAAATCGTGCGGGTTGCGATGCGCGAGTCGGTGATGATCATGATGATCATCGGGACTGCAGCCCTGTTCAGTTACATGATGTCCAGTCTTTATATTACCCAGGCACTGGCCGAGTGGATTGCAACGCTGGATGTTAATCCCTGGGTATTATTGTTGTACGTTAATATCTTTTTACTCGTCGCCGGATTGTTCCTGCCACCTGTCGCCGTCATTCTGATGACGGCCCCGACTCTGGTGCCGATTATTGAGCAGGCGGGATTTGACCCCATCTGGTTCGGGGTGGTGCTGACCATCAATATGGAGATCGGCTTGATCACCCCGCCGGTGGGTTTGAACCTGTATGTCATTAATGGCATCGTGCCGGATGTGAAACTGCCGACCATATTATGGGGCGCACTGCCATTTATGTTGTGCATGGTGCTGGGAATTCTTTTACTGGTCCTGTTCCCGGGCATTGCCACCTGGTTACCGGATTACCTGATGGGTCCCGCCCAATACTAGTCTGACCGCGAAGCACAACCACAAAACAATCCAACTATGATGGAATTACTGATTCTTATGTCGATGGGTGCCATCGCAGGTACCCTGGCCGGTTTGTTGGGCATTGGTGGCGGGATTATTATTGTGCCGGTGCTGGCACTGGTGTTTAGAAATCAGGGTGTGCCGATCGATGTGCTGATGCATGTCTCCATCGGCACCTCGCTGGCAACCATTGTGGTGACCTCCTTGTCATCGATTCGTGCCCACCAGAAGCGAGGCGCGATTGACTGGTCGGTATTCAGGCGCATCACCCCCGGTATTATCCTCGGCGCGTTTCTTGGCTCCGTTCTGGCGGATGCCATTCCCGGGGCGGAGTTGCGGGTTCTGTTTGCCATTTTTATGTTCCTGGTCGCGACCCAAATGATGATCGCAGGAACACCGGCGCCACACCGTAAGCTACCGCAAAGGCCAGGTATGCTGGGTGCCGGAGTCGTCATAGGAACCATCTCGGCCTTGATGGGGGTGGGCGGTGGCTCCATGAGCGTGCCTTTCATGACCTGGTGCAATGTTCATATTCGCCAGGCGGTCGCCACCTCCGCGGCCATTGGTTTGCCCATCGCGCTGGCGGGTGCCGCAGGTTTCATGATCACCGGTTGGGGGACCGAAGCCCGCCCACCCTGGAGTGTGGGCTATGTCAATTTGCCCGCGTTTATGGGAATTGTGGTTGCCAGTATTTTGTTTGCACCCCTGGGGGCGAAACTGGCGCACACTATCCCGCCGACGTTGCTAAAGCGGATCTTTGCCGTATTGCTCTATGTGCTGGGCGCCCGTATGTTGTTGACCGGCTAAGGCCAGGTTAAAAGAGGCTTATGCCGGAAACACTACGGCAGTTGAACGCAGATAGCCGCTCCGCCTGATGTACTGGTCTCGATTGTCAATTTACCGCCATACAGCAGCACAATTTCGTGCACCATCGCAAGACCAATGCCATGCCCGGCGGTAGACGGATCGGCACGCTGGCCACGTTGTAATACCTGTTCGCGCACTTCGGCAGGGATGCCGGGACCATCGTCTTCAATACAGATGTCTACCCCGCCTTGTTTGCGTTGTTGTGCCGTGATCCGAATGTGCTGCTGACACCACTTGCAGGCATTCTCCAGCAGGTTACCCAGGACTTCCATGAGATCGCCTTCATCACACTGACAGGTCAGGGTATCGTCGATCTGCGCTTCGATTTGCAGGGACTTGTCAGCATGGACTTTCAGCATGGCGTTAATCATTTTTGTGGCCACGGGTTTGAGTTGTGTGGCCGTACCCAGTGAGGCCTGTCCCGCGGCGGCACGTTGTAACTGGTAATCAATGATCTGCCGAATGCGCTGCAGTTGTTCCTCTGCATCCACGACAGAGGTAGATTCAGTTTGCGTGAGTGACAGGGCATTGGCGAGGATCGCCAGCGGTGTTTTCAGACTGTGGGCCATATTGCCCAGCGAGTCGCGATAACGTTGTAACTGACTACGGGTATGATTCAGTAGATCATTAAGTGTGTCGGTCAGGTGTTGCAGTTCTTTTGGATATTTGCCTGGCAGGCGTTCGGCCTTGCCGGCTTCGATGGAGGCCAGATCCACTGCTAGCTGGCGCAGTGGTTTCAGGCTCCAGCGTAAAATAATGGCCTGCAACACTAACAGCACCACTACGGCAGCGCCTAACCAGCCCCACAGGTTACGACGATAAGTGGTGATTTGTTGGTGATAACTCTGCATGTCTTCAACTAGCTGGAAATCGAGGCGATAAGTCTGATCCGCGTCCAGTTCCCAACGCACGCTGTAAGCAAGACGGTAGTGGGGCACGTCGTTCAACGTGAGGGATTCATACTGATACTGGCCTAATGCGGTATTCGTCGCGACGGGTAAACGGACGCCCAGCAGGGAACGGGAATTTAACACGGCCTGGTTATCGGTATTCCGGATGCTGGCGTATAAGCCGGAACCGGGTCGATCAAAACGGGCATCCGGCAAGTTGCGACTGAAGCGAGGTGTGCCGCTATCATCCACGTCAACCGCCGCGAGCAACGCATACAGATAACCTTGCAGGCGATCCTGCAGGGCGGTTTCCGCGCTTTGCCGAAACGCCTTGTCCAGTGCCAGACCGGTCAGACCGGTAAAAACCATTAACACCAGCAGGGCGGCCAGCAGCAGGCGGGCCTGCAACGACAGGGTCACGCCGGGGGCTCCAGTGTCCAGCGGTAGCCGCGACCTCGCAGGGTTTCGATGGGTTTGAGTGAGTTGTCGGCATCGAGTTTCTTGCGCAAGCGGCCGACGAAAACTTCAATCACATTGCTGTCACGATCGAAGTCCTGATCATAGATGTGTTCGGTCAGTTCGGTTTTGGAAACCACCTTGCCGGTATTGAACATGAGGTATTCCAGTACCTTGTACTCATAGGCCGTCAGTTCCAGCGGTTCGCCATTGACTTGCACGCTCTGGGCTGAGGTATCGAGCACCACGGGTCCACTTTGGACGCTCGACTGGGCGACGCCGGCGCTGCGGCGCAACAGGGCGCGGACTCGCGCCTGCAGTTCTTCCTGGTGAAAGGGTTTGACCATATAGTCATCGGCACCGGCTTCCAGGCCTTCCACCTTTTCCTGCCAGCGTCCCCTGGCGGTAAGAATCAATACCGGAAAGTCGCGGCCCAGCTCTCGCCATTGTTGTATGACTTCAACCCCGCTCATGATCGGCAGGCCAATATCGACCACGGCCAGATCAAATGGATATTCCCGTCCCATGAACAAGGCATCACGGCCATCGGCGGCGGTGTCGACGGCATAACCGGCCTGTTGCAACATTTGCTGCAACTGCGCACGCAGCTCGGGTTCGTCTTCAACAATCAGGATACGCATGGATTGACTTAATTGGCATCCACATACATCACCCGCACACTGCCGTTGGGCAGTAGCACTTTGATGCGATGTACCGGTTGCCCTTTACGCTGAATGGTTTCGGCGGTCAGGATTCGGCCTTTGGTTTGCTTTTTTACGCGTGCCACGGCTTCATCGAGCGAAACCCCTTCGCGTGCCACAAGTCGAATCGATTCATTTTGAGTCGCAAAAGGCGAGGCACTGACTGTGGCTATTGCCGGAGTCAGTAACACCAGCAGTATCAGGAAACGAAGAAACAGTTTGCCGCGCATAGGGTTGTCCAGGTCATGAATGCGAGTTTTTAGAATAGCGAAGTGGC
>CBDUOW010000101.1:0-6136 GCA_965368945.1 uncultured Gammaproteobacteria bacterium | reverse complement strand
ACGCATTTTCCACATGTTCCCGCTCGCTGGCCATAAAGGTGATGGCATTAGCCACTTTTATATCCTTACCGATGCGCACCTGGTACATCTTCATGCCTTTCTCATACATGCCGGAACAAATGCGCATAAAAGCAATGCGATCACGGTGCTGTGGATCCATGTTTGCCTGAATCTTGAAAACAAACCCTGTGAAAGCTTCTTCGGTTGGTTGTACTTCACGTTCATGAGTCTGGCGTGGCTGGGGACCGGGTGCGGCACTGACAAAATAATCCAGTAGTTCTTCAATACCAAAGTTATTGATGGCCGAACCAAAGAATACCGGGGTCAGCTTTCCTTCGAGAAAGGCCTGCTGGTCGAATTCATGGCTGGCGCCCTGCACCAGTTCGATTTCATCCCGCAGTTCCTGCGCGGCTGGACCAAGCGCTTCATCCAACTGCGGGTTATTCAAACCCTGAATGACTTCGCCTTGCTGGATACGCCCGCCATGGGTGGAGCTGAACAGATGCACCGTATCATTGTAAATATGAAATACCCCCTTGAAGCGTTTGCCCATGCCAATCGGCCAGGTAATGGGGGCACACTGGATATTCAGTATATCTTCGACTTCATCCAATAATTCAATCGGGTCGCGACCTTCCCGATCCAGTTTATTAATGAAAGTCAGGATAGGCGTGGTACGCAAGCGACACACTTCCATCAGCTTGATAGTACGCGCTTCCACCCCTTTGGCGCTGTCAATCACCATTAATGCCGAGTCAACAGCGGTCAGGGTACGATAGGTATCTTCCGAGAAGTCCTCATGTCCCGGGGTGTCCAGCAGGTTAATGATGCGGTCCCGATAGGGAAATTGCATCACCGCGGACGTTACCGAGATACCGCGTTGCTTTTCCAGTTCCATCCAGTCAGATGTGGCATGACGATCCGCCTTACGGCCCTTGACGGTCCCCGCCTGTTGAATCGCACGGCCGTATAACAAGAGTTTTTCCGTCAAGGTGGTTTTTCCCGCGTCCGGATGGGAAATAATCGCAAAAGTGCGACGACGCTGGGTTTCTTCTAGAAAACTGGGCATGGATAACAACTCAATAACACAAAGCGGGTGATTCTACACCAACCCGGCAGGACATAATATTCGTCAGGAAAATGTTTTCAGTTCTGGTAGTTAATGCCGAGCCACTCGGCCCATTCAGCAAAGACCGCGGCATTACATCCTGCCGCAATCGAACGGGTCTGCAACTGATTAATAAAAACCGGCTCGCCCTGCAGGGTCACGGCCTGGCCACCGGCTTCCGTCAGGATCAATTGCCCCGCCGCATAGTCCCATAAATGCTGGCGACCATGCAGATAAACCTGAACGCGGCCGGCGGCAAGCCAGCACCAGTCGAGTGCACCGGAACCTATACTGCGCTGGGAAGGGTATGGCGCTGATGTCACCAGTCTCTGGGCCAACTCAACCGGCAGTCGCTTGAAATCGACCAGGGCCAACGCCAAGGCCAGTGGGGTCTCGAGCTGGACTGATAGTCGCTCACCATTTAACCAGGCACCTTGGCCCAGTGCCGCACTGAAGCTCTCGCGCCGCAGGGGATCATAAATCAGACCCAATTCCACCTGACCGTGCCTAATCAGCGCCAGCGAAATGGCAAATACGGGAAAACCGCAGGCGAAATTTCGGGTTCCATCAAGTGGGTCCAGACACCAGACTCCATGTTCAGCATCTTCAAACATGGCCTGTTGTACTTCGGCCGACATCTCTTCACCCAATACGGGTATATCGGGATAAATCTCAGCAAGTGCCGCCGTCAAACGTTGCTGTAATGATAAGTCCGCTTCGGTTATCAGGCTGCCATCTGCTTTCTGGCCAGCAGACACCTGATGCAAACGCGGTAACAATTCCGTTTCGGCAGCGTCAACCAGTAATGCCTCGAGAGTCTGCAATTCAGGTAAAAACATGAAAATCTAGTCTGCCAGCAAACTGCGCGCCATGATTAGCGCATCCTCACGCCCATCAGCCGAAGGATAATAATCCGGACGCGTGCCAACCTCGTTGAACTGTAACTGGTGATAAAGTCGAATGGCGGACTCATTAGAAGGCCGCACTTCCAGCAACATGGTCTCGGTACCCGCCTGACTGGCAAGTTCAAGCAGGTGTTCCATCATCATACGACCAAGGCCCTGTCGCTGCGAATCAGGTCGTACACACAAAGTTAGCACATGGGCCTCGGCAGCCCCCACAGACAGGACACCGTAAGCCTTAATCCCGTCATCCTGTTCAAACACATGACAGAGATAGCCGACACGCATGCAATCCTGAAAAATACCTCGCGTCCAGGGATAATCATAGATATCCGTCTCAATCGCCATGACTTCATCCAGGTCAGCCACTGTCATGTTTCGTATACTGCCTGGCGACATTTCAATGACGGCACTCATGAGCCACTCTCCGCTTCCATTGCCTGCGTCACATATTTTTTTGCAAACAGTAAATCCTGCCACGCTTTGCGCTTTTCAGCCGGCGAACGTAACAGGTAGGCCGGATGGTACGTTACGATAACCGGGCTTTGTGTTGATTCCAAATGGTGTACCTGGCCGCGCAGGCGTGCCAGGCTGGTATTGGACTGTAATAACCGTTGTGCCGCTATTCGACCCAGGGCAAGGATCACTTTGGGCTGAATCAATTCAATCTGGCGTTGCAGGTAAGGACTGCAACTTGCTGCTTCCTCCTGTTTTGGATCACGGTTGCCGGGAGGGCGGCATTTTAAAATATTAGCTATGTAAACCTGCTCACGTTTCAAACCAATTGCCTTCAACATTTCATTCAGCAATTGGCCGGCACGGCCAACAAACGGCTCCCCCTGTCGATCTTCATCGGCACCGGGTGCTTCACCAACAATCAACCAGTCGGCTTGCTGGTTACCCACTCCGAATACCGCTTGAGTGCGTGTTGCATGCAATTCACATAATTGGCAGTTTACAACCTGCTGCTTCAACCCAGGCCAATCCAGCGAGTTAACAGCTGAAGCATCATTGAAGGGAATCGTTTCGATACCTTCAATCACTACCCTGGGTGTTGATGGAACCGTTTCTTCAACAACCGGGACGTCTGCAACCGTGGGTACAACATTGCGCTGTACCCAGACGTCGATGTCCATGGCTTTCAGGTAGGCTTGTTGTCTGGGATCACGATTCACGATTCGAGGTTATTTCTATCAATCGACACTATATATTCGTTAAGCGACCGGACCGGGTAATACCGGTCCGGTCACAGGTTGACTTATACATCGCCCGTTTGTGGATGGGCCCGCTCTTCAGGCGCCAGGATCTTGTTCAACGCATTGATATAGGCCTTGGCGGAAGCAATCACAATATCAGTATCCGCACCCTGGCCGTTGACAATGCGACCACTTTTTTCGAGCCGCACGGTCACTTCACCCTGGGAATCAGTACCGCTGGTGATATTGTTGACCGAATACAACAACAGGTCGGTGCCGCTGTTAACGACCTTATTGATCGCCTTGAATGCTGCATCTACCGGTCCCCCGCCCTGTTCGACGCTAACATGCTCCTTATCGTCCATTTCCAGGGTAACTGTAGCCTCCGGCTTCTCACCCGTTTCGGAACAGACCTTTAACGCGATCAGCCGCAAGCGTTCATTTTCTGCATCCAGACTGGCCTCGGTTACCAATGCCTGCAAATCATCGTCGTAGATTTCATGTTTCTTATCAGCCAGATCCTTGAACCGGGCGAAGGTATCATTTAATTCCGCCTCTGACTTGAATTCGACACCCAGCTCCTGCAAACGGGTACGAAAAGCATTACGGCCTGAATGCTTGCCCAAGACCATGCGATTGGCGGTTAATCCCACTTCTTCGGCGCGCATGATCTCATAGGTCTCACGGCTCTTGAGTACGCCATCCTGGTGGATCCCGGATTCATGCGCAAAGGCATTGGCCCCGACGATCGCTTTGTTCGGCTGCACCGCAAAACCGGTAATACTCGATACCAAACGAGAACAGGTCATGATTTGGGTGGTATCAATCTGGTCAACATTACATGGGAATATATCCTTGCGTGTCTTGACCGCCATGACAAGCTCTTCGAGTGCAGCATTGCCGGCCCGTTCCCCCAGGCCGTTGATGGTGCATTCCACCTGGCCGGCCCCATTCAATACGGCCGACAAGGAGTTGGCCGTGGCCAAACCCAGATCGTTATGACAATGTACTGAAAACACAGCCTTGTCCGAATTGGGCACACGTTCACGCAAGCGACGAATCAGGTTTCCGAACTGATCCGGTACGTTATAACCCACCGTGTCAGGAATATTTACCGTGCCGGCACCGGCATCAATCACGGCTTCCAGCACCCGACATAAAAAGTCGAGTTCGGAGCGACCGGCATCCTCAGGGGAAAACTCCACATTGTCAGTGTACTGACGGGCTTTCTTTACTGCTTTTACCGCCTGTTCCACAACCTGATCCGGCTCCATTCGAAGTTTCTTCTTCATATGAATGGGAGAAGTTGCGATAAAGGTATGAATACGGCCGGAATTGGCAAACTTGAGGGCTTCACCGGCGCGTTCAATATCCTTGTCCAGGGCGCGCGCCAGACCACACACCGTACTGTCCTTGATGGTTTCCGCTACGGCCTTGACGGCCTCGAAATCACCCCGGCTGGCGATAGGAAACCCGGCCTCAATCACATCCACATGCATGCGTTCCAGTGCCTTGGCAATACGCACTTTCTCGTCCAGAGTCATGGACGCACCGGGACTCTGCTCCCCGTCACGCAAGGTGGTATCAAATATAATTAAATTATCTGACATGCTGTTTTCTCCACTGGGCGCCCATTATGACACGGCACGCCTGAAAATCTCATTACCTGGCTTACTGAAGTCAGGATTATTCAGTTCTGGATAATTGTGCCTGTACCCGGCACATGGGTGTGTGATTATCTGCCCGCTCAGGGCAGCAGTCGCAGGGATAGACGAGCGTCGAGGGATGCCAACTGGTTAAACAGCCGAATACCTTCATGCGGGACATGACGGTAACAGAATTGGCTGGTGCTGCTGGTAACTGACATGTTTACTACTATAGCGGCTACTCAGGAATTTTCCAAGTGGTCGTCTTCACTATCCGTTTCCGGCTGATGCTGGGACTTGCGCTCAGATCGGCGGCGGCGCAGGTATACCACCGTCAGAATTGGTCCTGAGATAGCGTAAATCAGGAAGCCACCAAACAGCATCACGGGCGGATTTGACGACACCACGACAATGACCAGCACAGTAAGCAACATCGCCACAAAGGGGACCCGTTCCTTGAAATTGATCCCTTTGAAACTGTGATAGCGAAAATTACTCACCATCAACAGCCCGGCCACAACCGTCAGGACAAACGCGATCTCCTCCACACTTTTGCCGGCAAGTTCAAAGACTTCCTCACCACTCCAGACCATACCGGCAACGATGGCGGCCGCCGACGGACTAGGCAGCCCCTGAAAGTAACGCTTGTCCGCAATGCCCACCTGGGTATTAAAACGCGCCAGTCGCAAGGCTGCTCCGGCAGTATAGATAAACGCGGCCAGCCACCCCAATTTGCCCAGATCGGAGAGGGCCCACTGATACATCACCAACGCCGGAGCCAGGCCGAAGGAAACCATATCAGACAAACTGTCATATTCGGCACCGAAGTCGGTCTGGGTATTGGTCAGACGTGCCACCCGGCCATCGAGCCCGTCCAGTAACATGGCAATAAATATTGCCACTGCCGCTGCTTCAAAATGGCTGTTAATGGCGGCCACAATGGCATAAAAGCCAGCAAACAATGCCGCCGTGGTAAACAGGTTGGGCAACAAATAAATGCCGCGCCGACGTTGGCCTTCTTTGGTAGGTTTATCCATGGAATCCGGTCTTTCCCTTTATATACTAAGGACAGTAGCCAGCCGGGCAAGGAAAGGCAAGTCTCAGCCCGGACCCTGAGGTCCGGGCTGAATAGTGCGGCCTAGTTCTTGGACTTGTCGACCAGTGCGTTGGCAGTAATCCACGGCATCATGGATCGCAGACGTTCACCGACCTGCTCAATCTCGTGTGCTGCGTTCAAACGACGCATGGCAGTCATTTCCGGGTAATTGGTCTGCCCTTCAAGGA
>CBDUOW010000100.1:0-6137 GCA_965368945.1 uncultured Gammaproteobacteria bacterium | reverse complement strand
TTGAGAGTTACGTCGTCTTCTGAATCATCATCCTCAAGCCATTCATCGGATTCCACCACGACAAAGTCATTAGCCGGCTGTTGCGGCTCTTCAAGCAAGTCTTCCTCCTCTGTGGTGCTATCCGGGATCGAATCCAGATCAAACAGATCGAAGTCAGCGGCTGTGCTTTTGGTTAAGTCCTTTTCAGCTTCAGGTTGTGAAGGGGAAACCGCCGGAGGAGTGGCTTGGGTGGCCGGTGGTGAGGTTTTGGGTTCCTTGAGAGAAATGCTTTCTTGTAAATACTGCCTGCCGTTGAAGACCTCCTTGCACTGGCCACAGCGTACCTTGCCCTGGGCGACATCAAGTTGGGCCTTGGTGATACGGAAACAGGTTTGGCAATGGGGGCAGCAGGTGTACATCTGAATAAGCGGCCAATAATTAATTTTAAGAGTGATTCAGGCAGTATAAGAAGCCATTGTCGTTTTAACAATCCGTTATTACTGTGTTTAACGTCGTCGGCCGGCGAGGCACACCCAGTCTTCCTGCTGGTCGACCATCTGAATATCAAAGGCGGTCTGATACTGCTGCATAACCAGTTCCGCCTGTTCCGCAAGAATACCGGAAAGCACGATGTGGCCTGCCGGCTCGACCAGTTCACTGAAGCGGGGGGCGAGGCTTTGCAGCGGACCAGCAAGAATATTGGCCAGTAATAATGGAACGGGTTGGGATTGGAAGTCCGCAGGTAAATAAACGTCGATACAGTCGCCAACCTGATTCTTTTCCGCGTTGTCATGTGTGGCCAACAAGGCCTGGGGATCGGTGTCTACCCCTGTGGCGTGACGAGCACCGAGTTTACAGGCGGCGATGGCCAGAATCCCGGAACCACAGCCATAGTCGATGACCGTCATGCCTTGAGGTGCATGGGCATCGAGCCAGCGTAGACACATGGCGGTGGTGGGGTGGGTGCCGGTGCCAAAGGCCAGGCCGGGATCCAGCAGGATATTGACTGCCTGTGGCTCTGGCGGCGTGTAACCACTGGGGCAGATCCATAGATGCTCACCGAAGCGCATGGGCTGAAAGTCATCCATCCAGGCCCGCACCCAGTCGCGGTCCTCCAACGGGTTCAAATGCCAGGCAGGAAGAGGATCAGGGGCAAGCTGTTGTTGCAGGGATGCCAGCACCGCCGGGATATCAGTGTCGGCCGCAAACAGACCGATCACCCGGGTGGTGTTCCATAACGGTGTGGTGCCGAGGGGCGGTTCAAACAGGGGCTGGTCGGCCGCGTCCTGCAACGTTACCGCAGCGGCGCCGGCTGCATGCAACAGCTCAGAGAGTTGCTCAGCACTGTCGGGGGTGGCCTCAAGTTCCAGTTGCAACCAGGGCATAACTCAGGCGACGGGGTTCGGGTAAAGGCGGGAATTCAGGAGAAACCGGAAGCGCGATTAACGCTCTTCCAGTTTCTTTTCCAGGTAGTGAATGTTGGTGCCACCGGCCTGAAAACCGGAGTCGTTGATCAGTTCCTGTTGCAACGGGATATTGGTTTTAATGCCTTCGATCACGATTTCGCTCAGGGCAGTGCGCATCCGCGCCATGGCGGTGTGGCGGTCTTCGCCATGAGTGATGAGTTTGCCGATCATGGAATCGTAATAGGGTGGCACCCGGTACCCGTTATAGATATGGCTATCAACCCGTACGCCCGGGCCGCCCGGCGCATGATAGGCGGTGATAGTGCCGGGGGAAGGCATGAAAGTAACCGAATCCTCTGCATTAATGCGGCACTCCATCGCGTGGCCGTTAATTTTGATATCGTCCTGGGTGTAATGCAGTGGCTCACCACTGGCAATGCGAATCTGTTCCCGCACGATGTCGACGCCGGTGATCATCTCGGTCACCGGGTGTTCCACCTGGACCCGGGTGTTCATTTCAATAAAGTAAAATTCACCGTCCTCGTAGAGAAATTCAAAGGTGCCCGCGCCACGATAGCCGATTTCCCGGCAGGCGGCAGCACAGCGCTCGCCAATCTGGTTGCGCAGTTCCTGGGTAATACCCGGAGCCGGCGCTTCTTCAATGACTTTTTGATGCCGACGCTGCATGGAACAGTCACGTTCCCCCAGATGGATGGCATTGCCGTGTTCATCGGACAACACCTGGATCTCGATATGGCGTGGATTACCGAGGAATTTCTCCATGTAAACGACATCGTTGTTAAAGGCTGCACCGGCTTCCGCCTTGGTGAGGGAAATTGCATTGAGCAGGGCCGCTTCACTGTGGACCACACGCATGCCACGGCCACCACCGCCGCCAGCTGCCTTGATGATGATTGGATAACCAATCTCATGGGCGATACGCAGGTTTTCGTTTTCATCTTCCCCCAGTGGCCCGTCCGAGCCCGGCACGCAGGGGACGCCGGATGCTTTCATGGTCTTAATGGCGGCCACCTTGTCACCCATGATACGAATGGTTTCCGGTTTGGGACCGATGAAGACAAAGCCGCTTTCCATCACCCGTTCGGCAAAGTCGGCATTTTCTGACAGGAAGCCGTAACCGGGATGGATCCCGACGGCATCGGTCACTTCAGCCGCGCTAATCACTGCAGGGACATTAAGGTAACTTTCCGTTGACGGCGCTGGGCCAATACATACGGACTCGTCCGCCAGACGGACATGTTTCAGGTCGCGATCGGCATCGGAGTGAACGGCGACCGTTTTGATACCGAGTTCGCGGCAGGCACGCAGAATGCGCAGTGCGATTTCGCCTCGGTTTGCAATCAGAATCTTATCTAACATGGTTCATCTACTGTTTAGTATTCACCACCCGTTATATATGACGGCTGGATTCAAATGGTTTTAACAATGGTGCGGTATGCATTTCTTGTGAAAGCAGTCATATCGAACCAGGTCATGGCGTGAGCCTGTTTCCTTCGTGGTATGCGCGTTTCACAACAGGAGCAAGGCACCCGTTAGTCAATAATAAACAAAGGCTGGTCATATTCCACCGGTTGTCCATTTTCGACCAGGATGGCTTTAATGGTGCCTGCCTTGTCGGCTTCGATTTGATTCAGCAGTTTCATCGCTTCAATAATGCACAGCGTATCACCAGCACTGACAGCTTGACCGACTTCGACGAACGACGAGGCGCCCGGTGAAGGTGCCCGATAGAATGTCCCGACCATGGGTGATTTAACCGCATGACCTTCGACGGCTTCCGCGGCAGGCGCAGCCGTCGGGGCTTCTGCAACAGCGGCTGTCGGGGCAGCGGCTGCTACTGGCGGTGGTGGTGCATACATCGCCGGCGCGGCCATCATGGCCTGGCTGGCTTGCGACTGGCGGCTGATGCGCACCGATTCTTCGCCTTCCTTGATCTCGATTTCAGCGACGCCCGATTCATCGAGCAGTTCAATGAGTTTTTTTACTTTGCGAATATCCATAACAACGTGACCTGTAAAAATTAGGATTAATTATTTTTAAGGCTATCGATCACCGATAACAGTGCGAGCGTATAGCCGTAGGGACCCAGGCCGCTGATTACGCCCTGGGCCAGATCTGAAAAATAGGATTGCTGTCGAAATGTTTCCCTGGCGTGAACATTGGACAGATGCACCTCAATAAATGGAACCTTCACGGCGGCCAGGGCATCGCGCAGTGCCACACTGGTATGGGTGAAGGCGGCAGGATTGATAATGATCCAGGCAATCCCGTCGGTTTGCGCCTGGTGTATCGCATCCACCAGTTCATGTTCAGCGTTACTTTGTAAACAGGTCAAACTGTGTCCGGCTTGTTGCGCGGTTTCCGCCAGGCTGGCATCGATATCCGTCAGCGTGGTGGTGCCATAGTGTTCCGGCTCCCGTGTACCGAGCAGGTTCAGGTTAGGACCGTGTATGACCAGCAGTTTCGCCATGATTGGGTGATATACGTTCTCAGCTTGAGTTTTGTTGTTTTCTCTGCAATTTCGCTGCCAGATATAGCATTTTACCGGCAGTAAACCCTTCATCCCGGGGAAATTGTGGGCCAATTGTGCACGATGAAACGAGGTTTGTCCAGAAGGCGTCCATTCCCCGCATTTTCGCTGCAAATCATAGCAATTCAGCCCAGTTACGGCATTGAACTGGGTCACAAGGCGGTGAGTGGGAGAAAAAAGCTTACAGCAGGGGTTTGATGAGCGCTTCGGCCTCTTCGTAGGTCATTTCGTTGCGGTGGCGCTCGACAATGCGGCCGTTTCGATCGATAACAACCGTATAAGGCAGAACACCCAGACGGTTGCCATACTCCTGGGTCAGCTTGATGCCTTTCTGGTCGCCCAGCAGGACTGGATATTCCACCCCCATGGGGTCAATAAAGTCGATGACGTCCTGTTTGTTATCCAGTGCAACCCCAATGATAGTGAAACCCTTGTCCTGGTAGGTCTCGTACAACTTTATGAAAGCGGGCATCTCGCGCACACAGGGCGGGCACCAGGTCGCCCAGAAGTTAACCAGAATGACTTTGCCATCCCAGTCACTGATGCTGCGAGGCGTGCCTTCCACATCTATCAGGGTAAAGTCAGGTCGGCGATCAGTCTGCGCTTGTGGTGCCGGCGTGGTTGCAGGTTTGGATAACCACTGGTTAAGAAAGATGCCGCCACCCAGGCCGGCCAGGGCGACAAGCAGGATCAAAATAGTGTTTTTTTTCATAATAGCGCTGTTACTTTATTATTTTTTACTTATCGGATTATCGCGTAGTCAATTTGTTGACATGGGCAAGAAACTCATCGGCATTCATCGAACCGACCAGCCGGTAACCGCGCATTTCGGTCGCGTGCTTGTCGAAAAACAAAATCGCAGGCGGGGCCGTGACTTTGACATGTTTCAACAGCGCCTTGTCCTGTGCATCATTGGCGGTGACATCAGCCTGAAGCAAGACCACGTTGCTTAACGCCTGCTGTACCCGCGGATCGGTAAAGACATATTTTTCATAATCCTTGCAGTAAACACACCAGTCGGCATAGAAATCAAACATCACCATTTTGCCCTGGTTACTGGCTTCGGCCAGCTCCGTATTCAGATCTTCAACACTCTTGATGCGTTTAAGGCTGAGGTGCTGTTGAGTGCTGGCCGCGCCAGCACCACCCAGCCCGATGCCTTTTAGCGGTTGCAGGTAATCCCGACCCCCGGCGGCGGCACCGATCAGCTCCAGGCTGCCGATTACCAGCAAGACCACCCCGATGCCCTTCCCCAGTTTTTGCCAACCGCTACTGTCCGGACCCAGGGGGCTGAGGGCCTTCATGTACACCGCGGAGACGATCAGCAGGACAGCCCACAGCAACATGGTGGCGGCCGGGGGGATCACACGATCCAGCATCCAGATCGCAACCGCCAGGAGCATCACCCCAAACACCGCTTTAATGGCATCCATCCAGGCGCCCGCCCTTGGCAGCAATTTGCCGGCTGAGGTGCCGATGGCAATCAATGGGGCGCCCATACCGAGACTGAGGGCAAACAGGGCACTGCCACCCAACACCGCGTCACCGGTTTGACCAATGTAAATCAAGGCGCCAGCCAAAGGTGCCGCGACACAGGGGCCGACAATCAACGCCGAGAGGAAACCCATCACCGCGACCCCGGCCAGATGGCCACCCTGTTGGCGGTTACTGATTTCCGCCAGTCGACTTTGCAAGGAAGCTGGCATTTGCAACTCATAAAAGCCGAACATGGATAAGGACAGCGCGACAAATACGGCGGCAAAGCTGCCCAGAACCCACGGGTTCTGGAAAGCCGCCTGCAGGTTTTCCCCCACCATGCCAGCGATCACCCCGGCAACGGTATAGGTCAGGGCCATCGCCAGCACATAGGTCAATGACATAATGAAGGCTTTGCGGGTGGTGATGTGCTCACCCTGGCCAACGATGATGCTGGAGAGGATGGGGATCATCGGGAAGACGCAGGGTGTAAACGCAAGTAACAGACCAAAGCCAAAGAAGGTGAGAATTATCAGCAGCGTATTGCCGCTTGCCAGCGAGGCGGCGATTTGATCCTGTTCGGAGACCACTTCAGATTGAGAAGAAGGGGTGGCGGCCTCAGCCGTCGCAATGAGGCTGGTGGCAATGGGTAAATTAAAATTCAGCGTTTTTTTGATCGGGGGATAACAGATCCCGGTCTTTTCGGCGCAACCCTGGTAAGTGGC
>CBDUOW010000099.1:0-6211 GCA_965368945.1 uncultured Gammaproteobacteria bacterium | reverse complement strand
TGTCATTAATTACAAGGATCAGTCTCACTCAGCCTCTTTTTTGGATAAAAGTGGGGTGATTGCTCGTAAAATGCTCTTAAAAAGATGGCTGTTGTGGGTTTCTTCCTGCGCTAATAGACTTTTCATGTGGGCCCGCTCAGTGGGTTTTGCGAAACAGGCCGGGCAACTGTCCGCCACGACCGGTAGCCCTGCGGCGAGGGCGAAGTCTGCGGTCTGTCGTTCACGCACATAAATCATGGGCCGAATGATGCGTACATCGCCGTCACGGTTGGTGTAATTCGCCTTCATGGTGGAGAGTTGACCGCCGCGGAAGGCCGACATCAGGAAGCTCTCTGCCAGATCATCCAGGTGCTGTGCCAGGGCCAGGACGTTATACCCTTCCCGTCGACAGGTGGAATACATGATGCCGCGCTTCATGCGGGAGCAGAAGGCGCAGAAGGAATCGCCCTTCATCTGGGTCCGGGCCTGTTCAGCGATAGGCTGGCTTTCGTAAAAATAGGGTATACCCAGATCGGCCAGATAGGGCTTAAGGCCAGAGGGATCGAAGCCTTCCACTTGCGGGTCTACAGTGATGGCCGCCAGGTCGAAATGAATGGGGGCATGGCGCTGAAAATGCGTCAGGCAATGCAATAGTGACAGCGAATCCTTACCACCGGATACCCCCAGCAGCACCCGGTCACGCTCCTCAATCATACGGTGCTCGACCAGAGCCTGGCCGATAGGTCGTAACAGGGCCTTGGGTAATTTTGTTTCCTCGCTCATGGGGACGAAGTGTAACGGTGGCGTTAGTAAGGCGCCAGATCAAGGTCAGCCATGCTAAACTGCGCGGCTAAATCAACAACGGCAAGACGCGGTGAAAAGTGGAACGCTATGAGTAAATTTGAACAGCTTCTGACGGAACGCATCCTTATTCTGGATGGCGCGATGGGGACCATGATCCAGGCTTACAACCTGGAGGAAGACGGCTACCGTGGCGAGCGCTTCAAAGACTGGCCTTCGGATCTGAAGGGCAACAACGACCTGCTGGTTCTCACTCAGCCACAGATTATCAAAGAAATTCATGCCGAATATCTCGAAGCCGGTGCCGACATCATCGAGACCAATACCTTCAATTCGAATGCCTATGGTATGGCTGACTACGGCATGCAGGAGCTGGTTTATGAATTGAATGTTGCGGCTGCACAGTTAGCACGAGAAGCCGCCGATACTTACAGTGACACGGATAAACCGCGTTTTGTCGCCGGGGTACTGGGTCCGATGCCCGTGACCGCCTCCATGTCCAAGAACGTTAACGATCCTGGCGCTCGTGATGTGACTTTCGATCAGTTACGCGAGGCCTACACTGTGTCCCTGCAGGGCTTGATTGATGGTGGTGTTGACATTGTGCTGGTGGAAACGGTGTTCGACACCCTGAATGCCAAGGCGGCATTGTTTGCGATTGATGAATTTTTCGAAGCGAACAAGATTAAATTGCCGGTCGTGATCTCCGGCACCATAACCGATGCCAGTGGCCGCATTCTCACTGGTCAGACACCGGAGGCGTTCTGGAATTCGCTCCGCCATATCAAACCGGTGAGCTTTGGTTTCAACTGTGCCCTCGGTGCCAAAGAGTTGCGTCCGCATGTGGAAGAAATGTCAGGTATTGCTGACTGCTACATCAATGTTCACCCCAATGCCGGCCTGCCTAATGCATTTGGTGGTTTTGATGAAACACCGGAAATGCTGGCGGAAGAAATTGGTGACTGGGCCAGGAATGGTTTTGTCAATATTGTGGGGGGGTGTTGCGGCACCACGCCGGCGCACATCCGCGCCATTGCTGAGGCGGTTAGTCCGTACCCACCCCGGCCGGTGCCGAAAGTGCCGGTGGAATGTCGTTTGAGCGGTCTTGAGGCCTGCAACATTCGTGATGATTCCTTGTTCGTGAATGTGGGCGAGCGAACCAACGTTACCGGTTCAGCCAAATTCAAACGCCTGATCCTGGAAGAAAACTACGGTGAAGCCCTGGATGTGGCGCGCCAGCAAGTCGAAAATGGTGCGCAAATCATCGATATCAATATGGATGAAGGCATGCTGGACGGTGAGCAGGCCATGCGCACTTTCCTGAACCTGATTGCGGCTGAACCGGATATCGCCCGTGTGCCGGTTATGCTTGACTCCAGTAAGTGGAACATCATCGAGACAGGATTGAAGTGTATTCAAGGCAAGGGGGTAGTGAATTCCATTAGCCTGAAGGAAGGTGAGGAAAATTTCATTGCACATGCCAACCTTTGTCGGCGATATGGTGCCGCGATTATCGTTATGGCCTTTGACGAAGAGGGTCAGGCTGACACCTATGCGCGCAAGACTGAAATTTGTCAACGGGCATATAGCATACTTACCGAGCAGGTCGGGTTTCCGGCGGAAGATATTATATTCGATCCAAATATATTCGCCGTCGCTACCGGAATTGAAGAGCATAACAACTATGGGGTGGATTTCATTGAGGCGACGCGTTGGATCAAGCAGCATTTACCTTATGCCATGATCAGCGGTGGTGTCTCGAATGTTTCATTTTCTTTCCGCGGTAATAACCCGGTTCGTGAAGCTATCCATTCGGTCTTTTTGTATCACGCCGTTCAGGCGGGAATGGACATGGGTATAGTGAATGCCGGTCAGTTAGCAGTGTATGACGAATTGCCTGAAGACCTGCGTGAACGGGTTGAAGATGTGGTGCTTAACCGTCGTACGGATGCGACAGAGCGTTTACTCGACGTGGCCGACAAATACAAAGGCGACGGTAGCGGCGGCAAGAAAGAAGAAGATCTTGAGTGGCGTAGTTGGCCTGTGGCCAAGCGGATTGAATATGCCATGGTGAAAGGTATTGATAGCTTTGTCGTCGATGATGCGGAAGAAGCTCGCCTGCAATCTGACCGACCAATCCATGTAATCGAAGGTCCGTTAATGGACGGCATGAATGTGGTTGGTGATTTATTCGGCGCGGGCAAGATGTTTTTGCCACAAGTGGTTAAGTCAGCCCGGGTGATGAAAAAAGCAGTCGCCCACCTGATCCCTTATATCGAAGCTGAGAAACAAGGTGGAGCACAAAGTAACGGGAAAATCCTGATGGCTACAGTCAAGGGCGATGTCCATGACATTGGGAAAAATATCGTCGGTGTCGTATTGCAATGTAATAATTTTGAGGTCATTGATCTAGGTGTGATGGTGCCGGCCAACCAGATTTTGGAAACAGCAAACAAGGAGGGTGTCGACATCATTGGCCTTTCGGGATTAATTACACCTTCGTTGGATGAAATGGTGCATGTCGCCAAGGAAATGCAACGCCTGGATTTTGATATCCCGTTGATGATCGGGGGTGCCACTACTTCCAAAGCGCATACTGCCGTGAAAATAGAACAAAACTACCACGGTGCAACCGTTTGGGTAAAAGATGCCTCACGTGCCGTGGGTGTGGCTCAAAAATTGATAAGTGAAGATTTGAGAAATACATTTATCGATGAGCTGCGTGAAGAGTACGAGCAGGTACGTGAAAAACATGCCGGGCGTCGTGCCACTACTAAATGGCACACACTGGAGGAAGCGCGCGAGAATAAAACCCGGCTTGACTGGGAAAATTATGCTCCATCAGTCCCCAATGACCTCGGATTGCAAATGTTTGACGATATGCCGCTGGAATTCCTGGTGCCATATATTGACTGGACACCGTTTTTTCATACCTGGGAGTTAAAGGGAAGCTACCCGAAAATATTCGAGGATGCTGATAAAGGCACGGAAGCGAAGCAGCTTTACCAGGATGCTCAGGCCATGCTTGAGAAGATCGTCAATGAAAAATGGCTCAAAGCCCGCGCGGTGATTGGGATATTTCCTGCCAACAGTGTGAATCATGATGATATCGACGTATTTACGGATGATAGTCGTAAGAAAGTGTTAACGACCTTGCACCATTTGCGGCAACAGACTGAGAAACCAGCAGGTAAACCGAATCGTTGTCTGGCAGATTTTATCGCACCCAAAGAAAGTGGCAAGCGCGATTATATCGGTGGGTTTGTGGTAACCACGGGTATCGGTATTGATGAGCACATTGCTCGTTTCGAAGCTGCCCATGATGATTACAGCGCTATTATGCTGAAAGCGCTGGCCGATCGATTGGCCGAAGCTTTTGCCGAGCACATGCATGATCGGGTAAGGCACATCAATTGGGGCTTTGAAACCAGCGAGTGGGTGCCTCGGCAGGGTATCGACAGCAAAGATTTTAATAATGAACAATTGGTACGTGAGAATTACACCGGGATTCGGCCCGCTCCCGGTTACCCGGCTTGCCCGGATCACACCGAAAAACCGCTGCTATGGCAATTACTGGATGCTCTGCCCAATAGTGGTGTTTCATTAACGGAGAGTTATGCCATGTGGCCGGCAGCCTCGGTGAGTGGCTGGTATTTCAGTCATCCGGAGGCCTGTTACTTTGCTGTGGGCAAAATAAATAAAGATCAGGTGGAGAGCTATGCGAAACGCAAAGGAATGAGTCTGGAGGAAACCGAGAGATGGTTGGCACCCATTTTAGGATACGAGCCAAGTTAGGTTGATTATCAGTGTCTTTTCATAGCGACATCTCCAGCCGTCGTGCCAGGTAATTTATAAACTTATCCTTTGGTAAAGGGACGCTAAAATAGTAACCTTGAAAGGTATGACAGCCCTTTTTGTTCAGAAATTCCAGTTGGCTCTCTGTTTCAACACCCTCGGCCACGACGTCCAAGCCCAGGTGTTTTGCCATAGAAATGATTGTGTCAACAATAATAGCATCGTTGGGATCAGTATTGATATCGCGAACAAACTCGTTATTGATTTTTAATTGATCGATTGGCAGTTGTTTGAGGTAGGCAAGTGATGAATAGCCAGTTCCGAAGTCGTCGATAGAAATACGAATGCCCATTTTTTTGAGAGAATTCATCTTGTTGATTGTGTCATCGATATTCTCAATCACGATTCGTTCTGTCAGTTCAAACACTAGATATTCAGGATTGACTCCTGTTTGTTTAAGTATCCGGGTAGTACTTTCAATAAAATCATTTTGACGAAATTGCATTGGACTGATATTGACCGCAAGATGATTGATATTGCTGGATATACAGAATTTACAGGCCGTATGAAGGATCCAGTTTCCTAATTCGAGGATTAATCCGGTTTCTTCAACAATAGGAATAAACGCTGTTGGGGAAACAATGCCTCTGGATGGATGCATCCAGCGAATAAGTGCCTCAGCACCATTAACACCCCCGTTGTAATCAACCAGAGGTTGGTAATACATGGCGAACTGGTTATCTGTAATGGCGGTGCGTAGTTCTTTTTCAAGCAGTAATCTGTTATCAGCCTCAATTTGCATGTCAGGGTTATAAAAACAAATACTGTTTCGCCCCGAGGCTTTAGCCCGGTACATGGCGGCATCTGCTTGTTTTAATACATCTTCTGCAACATCATTATTTTCCGGATAAATGGTTATGCCCATGCTGGTTGTTATTACATGTTCATATCCATGTAATTTATAGGGATCATTAATTGTTAATTGAATTTTTTGAGCAACCTTTAGAGACTGATCCATGGCTTGGTGGCGAGTAGAATATTCGCCGGACAAAAGAACAACAAATTCATCACCTCCAAGTCTTGAAACAATATCGTCTTTGCGAATTGCGGATTTTAGTCTTTCTGATAATTGTATTAGCAGTTCATCACCAATTGCATGTCCAAGTGAATCATTGAGTGTTTTGAAGTTATCAAGATCAAGGTATAAAAGCGTGCCAAATTGTTTATGACGTTTTGCCACAAGCAGTTCGTGTTGAATGGCTTCTTGTAATAAACGTCGATTAGCCAGGCCTGTCAGGGGATCATAAAATGCAAGTTGTCGGATTTGGTCTTCTGACTTCATGCGTTCTGCATTTGTTAAGACCTGTATGAACTGATCAGCGATTTCACCGGAGAAACGAATTTCGTCAGAGTGCCATTCACGCAGGTCGCCAATATGTTCGAAACAAACCACGCCTCTAAGTTTGCCGCCTACTCGTATTGGGCTGTCAAGTAAAGATGAAATACTGTAGGCCTGTAAATAATCCTTGAGTTCTTTGGTTCTGCAGTCGGTTAATGCATCGGACACAGCTATGGAACGATCATTTTCAAGGGCAGTAAAGTACGAAGGATGATCTTTTACTTTTAACTCGAGGCT
>CBDUOW010000098.1:0-6239 GCA_965368945.1 uncultured Gammaproteobacteria bacterium | reverse complement strand
ATAGAACCATGCAACGATTTACGCAATTTATTAAAAGCCTGTTCCTGCTGGAACTCATGAGGGGTATGCGGGTAACGGGGGGTTATCTATTTGCGCGCAAGTTTACCGTGCAATACCCGGAGGAAAAGGCGCCCATCTCACCTCGCTTTCGAGGCCTGCATGCCTTAAGACGCTATCCCAACGGGGAAGAGCGCTGTATCGCCTGCAAATTATGCGAAGTCGTATGTCCCGCCCTGGCTATCACCATTGAGTCAGAACAGCGTGAGGATGGGACCAGGCGCACCACACGTTACGACATAGACCTGACAAAGTGTATCTTTTGCGGTTATTGCGAGGAGTCTTGTCCCGTTGATTCTATTGTGGAAACACATATTTACGAGTACCACGGTGAAAAACGAGGCGACCTGAATATGACCAAGGAACGATTGTTGGCAGTGGGCGATAAATACGAGAAGGAAATCGCGGCGTATCGTCGTGCTGATGCAGATTACCGTTAACGAGTAGATTTATTAATTATGGGCACAGAAAAGATCATCTTTTATGTCTTCGCCGCCATCATGGTGTTCGGTGCGAGTATGGTGATTACGGTACGAAATCCGGTCAGGGCGGCACTGTTTCTGGTGTTGACGTTCTTTGCCAGTGCGGCAATCTGGATTCTGTTGGAAGCCGAATTTCTCGCCATCGTTCTGGTGCTGGTCTATGTGGGTGCCGTAATGGTGTTGTTCCTGTTTGTGGTAATGATGCTGGATATAAATCTGGCCCGTATCAAAGAAGGATTTATCCACTATCTTCCGCTGGGTATTGCGGTTGCCGTCTTGATGGCGGCCATGATGATCCTGGCAGTCGGGCCGGAATATTTTGGTCTGGATAAGTTTGTTGCGCCAACGCCACGGCCTGCCGATTACAGTAACACCCGGGAGTTAGGCGATATCCTCTATACGGTGTATGTCTACCCGTTTGAGATCGCCTCGGTCATATTATTGGTGGCTATTGTCGCTGCGATTACTTTGACATTGCGCCGCCGACCCAATGTCAAGAAGCAGAAACCGGAAGAACAAATTGCAGTCAAACGCAATGATCGTGTGCGTATGGTGAATATGCCGACGGAGGAACGCAAATGATCGCGCTCTCGGATTATCTGGTGCTTGGCGCCATCATATTCTGCCTCAGCATTGCGGGCATTTTCCTGAATCGTAAGAATGTCATTATTCTGTTGATGTCGATCGAACTGATGTTGCTGGCAGTCAACATGAATTTTGTCGCTTTTTCCCATTTTCTGGGTGACACCGCCGGCCAGGTATTTGTGTTCTTCATCCTGACCGTGGCGGCGGCGGAAGCTGCCATTGGACTGGCCATTCTGGTGGTGCTGTTCCGTAACAGGCACACTATCAACGTGGAAGACTTGGATTCACTTAAAGGTTAAACAACTGTGTTTGACGATATGCAAAACGTTTATCTCTGGGTTGTGCTGGCGCCATTAATTGGCTCAATAATCGCCGGGTTTTTTGGTAAACAAATAGGGCGGGCCGGGGCGCATTGGGTAACCATTATTGGGGTTGCCGTGGCATGGCTGTTGTCGATGGTGACTTACAAGCATATCGTCATGGATGGTGCGGAACCTTTCAACGGCACGGTCTATACCTGGATGGTCAGTGAAGGCATTCGGTTTGAAATCGGATTCCTTATCGATGAACTCACTGCGCTGATGATGACCGTGGTGAGTTTTGTATCCTTGATGGTGCATATCTACACCATTGGTTACATGCGCGATGATCCGGGATATCAACGCTTCTTCAGCTATATCGCACTGTTTACTTTTTCCATGTTGATGCTGGTAATGTCAAATAACTTCCTGCAATTGTTCTTTGGCTGGGAAGCGGTTGGTCTGGTATCGTACTTATTGATTGGGTTCTGGTACAAGCGTGAATCGGCGATCTACGCTAATCTAAAAGCCTTTCTGGTTAACCGGGTTGGCGACTTCGGTTTTCTGTTAGGGATTGCCGGGGTGCTCATGTACTTCGGCACACTTGACTATGCAACCGTATTTGCCGGTGCGGCCGAGGTGAATGGCCAGACTATTGAAATATTTAACGGCCATGCCTGGTCGGTGATGACCGTTATCTGCATCCTGTTGTTCATTGGTGCCATGGGTAAATCAGCCCAGGTACCGTTGCATGTGTGGCTGCCCGATTCCATGGAAGGTCCGACTCCCATCTCCGCCCTGATCCATGCAGCGACCATGGTGACTGCCGGTATCTTCATGGTGGCGCGGATGTCACCCCTGTTTGAATTCTCCGAAACAGCCTTGTCATTCATCCTGGTGATCGGTGCGATTACTGCTTTCTTCATGGGCTTGCTGGGGCTGGTGCAGAACGACATCAAGCGGGTAGTGGCCTATTCGACGCTCTCTCAGCTCGGTTACATGACAGTGGCGCTGGGTGCCTCGGCTTACGCCGCCGGGATATTCCACCTCATGACACACGCATTTTTCAAGGCTTTATTGTTCCTGGCTGCCGGTTCCGTGATTATTGCACTGCACCACGAGCAGGACATGCGAAAAATGGGTGGTTTGCGTAAGTACATGCCCATTACATGGATCACGACATTGATTGGCTCTTTAGCACTGATCGGTACGCCATTCTTCTCCGGTTTTTATTCCAAGGACTCGATAATCAGCGCTGTCCATCATTCAACCTTACCCGGAGCCGGTTTTGCCTATATCGCAGTGGTGTCGGGTGTCTTCATTACCGCGTTATACAGTTTCCGCATGTATTTCCTGGTCTTCCATGGTAAGGAACGTATGGATGAACATACGCGCGAACATATACATGAATCACCACCGGTCGTCACCGTGCCCCTGATACTGCTTGCTATTCCATCTGTGATTATTGGAATGATCTACGTGGATGACATGGCTTTTGGCAACTTCTTCGGCAATGCGATTTTTGTACTGCCCCAGCATGATACCCTGGGTGAGATCGCCAGCCATTTCCACGGTTCGGCGATATTTGCCATGGTCGGCCATGCCTTGCTGGAACCTCCTGTATATCTGGCGGCATTGGGTGTGGGGACCGCCTGGTTCCTCTATCTAAAACGCCCGGATATTCCGGAAATGCTGCAACAGCGATTTTCCTTGTTATATCGCGTGCTTATCAATAAATACGGTTTCGATCGGTTCAACGAAATTTTCTTCGCAGGCGGTAGCCGCGAAGTCGGCAACCTGCTGTGGAAGAAAGGTGATGTCAAATTGATTGACGGCTTGATTGTTAATGGTTCAGCCCAGTTGGTAGGGATGGTATCGGCCGCTATGCGGCATATTCAGACCGGTTATCTCTATCACTATGCCTTTGCCATGATAATCGGGTTATTACTCTTATTGGCTATTTATGTCCTGTGAAAATAAGTAAAAAGGTTAATACGAATGTTTTCTGATTGGCTTCTAAGCCTGGTGATCTGGGTTCCCATCGTGGGGGGGTGCCTGGTACTGGCAACGGGTAATGACAAGTATGCCCCCATCGCCCGCCTGCTGGCTTTGGTCATTGCGATACTGACATTCCTGCTGAGTATTCCGCTGTGGACCGAATTTGCGATTGGCACGGCTGAAATGCAATTCGTCGAGCATTCAAATGAACCCTGGATCGCTGCCTTTAATATCTATTATCACCTGGGGATCGATGGCATCTCGATGCCGCTGATTATGCTCACCACATTTTCCACCGTCATTGTGGTGATTGCCGGCTGGGAAGTCATCAAGCAGCGAGTTGCCCAGTACATGGCATCTTTCCTGATCATGGAAGGATTAATGATCGGAGTGTTCTCCTCACTGGATGCGGCTTTGTTCTATGTGTTCTGGGAAGCCATGTTGATACCGATGTTTATTATCATCGGTATCTGGGGTGGACCACGCCGTGTTTACGCTACCCTGAAATTCTTTCTCTATACCTTCTTCGGTTCCGTATTCATGCTGGTGGCCTTGTTATACCTTTATTTCCAGACCGGTAGCTTTGCCATCCTTGATTACCATCAGTACCCCCTGGGTCTGACGGCCCAGATTCTGATTTTCGTCGCCTTCCTGGTGGCGTTTGCGGTTAAGGTGCCAATGTGGCCGGTACATACCTGGTTGCCGGATGCCCATGTGGAAGCCCCGACGGGTGGTTCGGTGATTCTGGCCGCTATTATGTTGAAACTGGGTGGTTACGGCTTCCTGCGTTTTTCATTGCCGATAACTCCCGATGCCAGTCGTGAACTTGACTGGCTAATGATCAGCCTGTCGTTAATTGCGGTGGTATACATCGGATTTGTCGCCCTGGTGCAGCGAGACATGAAGAAGCTCATTGCTTATTCATCGATTTCCCATATGGGCTTTGTTACCCTTGGTTTCTTCCTTGCCTACCAGATCCAGGCGAATACGGGCGAACTCACCGGTGCCACCATGGGCCTGGAAGGGGGCATGGTGCAAATGATTTCCCATGGCTTTATTTCGGGCGCCATGTTCCTTGTGGTCGGCGTGCTCTACGATCGAATGCATAGCCGCGAGATCAAGGACTACGGTGGTGTGGCGAATACCATGCCCATATTTTCCGCCTTTGCTGTGTTTTTTGCGATGGCCAATGCCGGCTTACCGGGAACGTCGGGATTCGTGGGGGAATTCATGGTAATCCTGAGTTCCTTCAAAGCCAATTTCTGGTTCGCCTTCCTGGCAGGAACCACCTTGATACTGGGCGCAGCTTATACCCTCTGGATGATTAAGCGTGTTATTTACGGTGATGTGGCTAACGATAACGTTGCTGCTTTGACAGATATTAACAAGCGTGAATTCCTGTATATGTTCCTGCTTGCAGTCATGGTGCTGCTGATTGGCCTCTGGCCGGCACCGTTACTCGAAGTCATGGATGCCAGTGCCAGTAACCTGTTACAACAAATGATGCAGTCGAAATTATAATCGGGATTGATTACCAGCGAGTCGTAATAATGAGTTTTGAAATACCAAACATAATACCGGCCATACCTGAAATATTCCTGCTGGGTATGATCTGTACGATTCTAGTGATTGATCTATTTCTGTCAGACAGAAGCCGCATCATTACCTATTTATTGGCGCAGTTAGCCCTGCTTGGCACCTTGTTTCTAACCTTGAACAGCATGAGTACTGAAACGGTATTAACTTTCAGTGATACCTTCGTGCGCGATCCCATGTCAGATATCCTTAAAATTGCGATTTATCTGGCGACGTTTATTACATTCCTGTATTCCAAGGATTATTTGCGGGATCGAGGTATCTTCAAGGGTGAATTTTATCTGCTCGGCCTGTTCGGTGCGCTGGGCATGATGATTCTGGTCTCTGCGCACAATTTGTTAACCCTCTATCTGGGGCTTGAGTTACTTTCATTATCACTCTACGCCATGGTGGCGTTGCAGCGCGATTCGATCCTGGCATCAGAAGCGGCAATGAAATATTTTGTTCTTGGAGCGATTGCCTCCGGCATGCTCCTGTATGGGATGTCAATTATCTACGGGCTTACCGGCACGCTGGATCTGGGCGCGATAGCGACACAAATTACCAGCCAGACCCCCGGAGTGTTACTGTCCTTTGGCCTGGTGTTCATCATTGTCGGTATTGCATTTAAACTCGGCGCGGTACCATTCCATATGTGGGTGCCGGATGTCTATCAAGGGGCGCCGACGGCGGTGACGCTTTATATCGGTAGTGCACCGAAAATCGCAGCCTTTGCCATGCTGATGCGTTTACTGGTTGATGGCCTGATGGGGCTGCATGCACAGTGGGAGGGTATCCTGATTATTCTCGCCGTACTGTCCATGGGTATCGGCAACCTGCTGGCTATCGCACAGGGTAATATCAAACGCATGTTGGCGTATTCCACCATCTCCCATGTCGGTTTTCTGATTCTGGGTGCCTTGACCGGAACGAAGAGCGGTTTCGCCGCTTCCATGTTCTACACCCTCGCTTATGTGCTGATGTCACTGGGTGCTTTCGGTATCGTGATGCTGCTCAGTCGTAAAGGGTTTGAGGCGGAAAACCTCGACGACTACAAGGGATTGAATGCCCGCAGTCCCTGGTATGCCTTTATGATGCTGATTGTCATGTTTTCCATGGCGGGCGTACCCCCATTCCTGGGTTTCTGGGCGAAACTGGTGGTGCTGCAAGAAGTGATCGCCGCCGATATGACCTGGTTGGCCGTTGTCGGGGTCGTATTCTCCGTCATTGGCGCTTACTACTA
>CBDUOW010000097.1:0-6260 GCA_965368945.1 uncultured Gammaproteobacteria bacterium | reverse complement strand
GTTGTAAGAAACCACGAGTCAGCAACAGCATTAGCAACGGTTAAACAGCGGTTTGATGTTCCCGTGTTTATGGATGTCAATCTGCGGCCACCCTGGTGGCAACACAAATCCCTGATACCCCTTCTTCAGGACGCGAACTGGGCAAAGCTGAACAATCACGAGCTCGATATCCTGATTGAAGGTAAAGCAGAGCCGCTTGATAAAGCCCATGAACTACTACAGCGCTATGATATGGAAATGGTCATTCTGACGCTGGGTGCAGAAGGCGCCACTGCAGTTTCAGCAAACGGGAATCATCTCAGGGTGGCGCCAACCCAATCCCTCAATATAGTTGATACGGTGGGGGCAGGTGATGCCTTTTCCAGTGTCTGTATTCTTGGAATCCTGGCGGAATGGCCTGTTAATACAATTCTGGAACGCGCCCAGGCGTTTGCCTCCGCCATTGTGCAGATTCGTGGTGCAACCATAACTAATAAAGATTTCTACCAACCTTTTATAAATAACTGGCAATTAGGCAGGTTATGAATAATCAACAGAATCTGTTGCATGCGGCTTCTGAATATATGCAAGCCAATCGGGCTATTGCACTCCGCGTATTGCATCACCTCAGCTCCATGGAGCGCCAATTCTTGTTGCGCAGTGAACTGCTGGATGCGTTCAAGCAACTCTGCGAGGAGGATTGTCCAGAACTCTGTGACAGTCCGCTTGCCTCGGTTATCAGTTGCTGTCAGGAAGCAGCCATGGACACGAGCTGGATTTATTTGGCATTGCGCCCCCGGATTGCATCCTGGGCGTTTGTCCGCATCCATCTTGAGTCGTTACAGAGCGAAACAATTCCGGTTGCAGACTTTTTACATTTCAAGGAACGGCTGGCGGCAGGAACAAGCGATGATGACTGGGTCCTGGAATTTGATCTTGCACCGTTCTCGCGTGAATTTTACAAACTGCACGAAGCGAATTCGCTTGGTCGTGGCGTGGAATTTCTTAATCGCCGACTGTCCAGTCGTCTTTTTGATGACCTGGGTAAAGGTGACAAACGCCTGCTGGCATTTCTGCAGGTACACCGCTATCGCGATCAGCAACTTATGCTCAATGAGAATATCGAAGATGTTTCTGATTTACGGAGGGTCTTACGTCAGGCAGATGTGCATTTACAAAGTCAGTCGCAAGATATGCCCTGGGAAGAAGTCTATGCGGAATTGCGCAACTATGGCTTTGAACCCGGCTGGGGCAATGACGTAGCACGCATACGCAATACCATGCAATTACTGCTGGATATTCTTGAAGCACCATCACCAAACAACCTGGAGGATTTTCTAAGCCGTATCCCCATGATCTTTTCACTAGCCATTCTTTCACCGCATGGTTATTTTGGTCAATCCAATGTACTGGGCAGGCCAGATACCGGTGGCCAGGTAGTTTACATTCTGGATCAGGTGCGTGCCCTGGAGAAGGAAATGCGCGACCGTTTGCTCCAGCAGGGTCTGAATATCGAACCGCAAATCGTAGTCCTGACACGTTTAATACCAAATGCCGAAGGAACAACCTGCAATGAACGACTGGAACCCATCGTTGGCACCCACAATGCACGCATCCTGCGCGTGCCATTTCGCAATCCTGATGGAGAAATCATTCCTCACTGGATCTCCCGTTTTGAAATATGGCCCTATCTGGAACAATTTAGCATTGAGGCAGAGCGGGAGTTGCTGGCTGAATTAAGCGGCCGACCGGATCTGATTGTCGGTAACTATTCCGACGGTAACCTGGTGGCATCGCTTATGTCCCAACGCCTGGGTATTACCCAATGCAACATTGCCCACGCGCTTGAAAAAACCAAATACCTCTATTCAGATTTGTACTGGCAGGACAACGAAGCGCAATATCATTTTTCATCCCAGTTTACGGCGGACTTGATTGCCATGAATACCGCCGATTTCATCATTACCAGTACTTACCAGGAAATTGCCGGTACCAGGGACAGCGCCGGCCAGTACGAAAGCTACACCCACTTCTCGATGCCTGGCCTGTATCGTGTCGTGCATGGGATTGATGTGCACGATCCCAAGTTCAATATTGTTTCCCCCGGCGCCGACGCAGAGGTCTATTTTTCTTATGCAGATAAAACACGCCGCCTGTCACATCTGATACCGGAAATCGAAGAGCTTGTCTTTGGTCAGGAAATACATAGCGACCGACGTGGTGTATTGACTGAAACTGACAAACCCGTCCTGTTTACCATGGCGCGGATGGACCACATCAAGAACGTCACCGGGTTGGTGAACTGGTATGCCAACAATGAAGCTTTGCGTAAAGAAGCAAACTTGCTGATCGTTTCCGGTCATATCAATCCCGATCTTTCCGGTGATGATGAAGAGCGAGAGCAGATCCACCTCATGCATTCCCTGATGGATCAGCATCAGCTAGATGGCCAGGTCCGCTGGCTGGGCGTTCATCTTGAAAAAAACCTGGCTGGCGAACTGTATCGTTTTATCGCTGACAAAAGGGGCGCTTTTGTCCAGCCTGCCTTGTTTGAAGCGTTTGGACTGACTGTCATCGAGGCCATGAGTTCCGGCTTACCCACCTTTGCCACCTGTTTCGGCGGCCCACTGGAAATTATTGAGGACGGCATTTCCGGGTTTCACATTGATCCTACCCATGGCGATGCCGCGACGACTTACATGACGGAATTTTTTATCAACTGCCGTGAACGAAACGGCTATTGGGAACAACTGGCTCAAGGTGGCCTGCAGCGGGTCGAGGCGCGATATACCTGGAAGAAATACGCCGAGCGCATGATGACACTTTCACGCATCTATGGCTTCTGGAAATATGTCAGCCATCTGGAGCGGGAAGAAACCCAGCGCTACCTACAGATGTTCTATGGTTTGCAGTTTCGTCCCTTGGCACAGGCAATGGCTGACTAGCTGATTCTATAACCAGGCTGTAACTTCGCCCAAACGGGCGAAGTCAACAACCACTTCTTTGTTAACTATTTAAATATCTGTTGGAAAAAGACCTGCAATTTCTGCCAGGATTCTTTATCCACGTTGGCATTATATTCCAGCGGTAATTGAAACTTTTTACCATTTTCAGTGGCACTGGGATTGGTAAAACTATGTTTCGCCCCCGGGTAATTCACAAACTCATAGTCCACACCCGCGGCCGACATCTCCTCTTTAAACGCGGTGATCTGTTCCGGCTTTACGAAAGGATCATCCGCCCCGTTCAGTACCAGCACCTTGGCTTTTACCTTGCCAGGTGCAACCGGTGCGCCGGCACCGAGGCTACCATGGAAACTTGCGACCCCATCCAGGTCCACGCCGCGCCGCGCCATGGCCAACACCACGCCACCACCAAAACAATAACCAATCGCTGCAACCTGTTGCTTGTCAGTCAACGGTTGTTGTTGCAACAGAGTAAGGCCGGCCATAAAGCGTTGCTCGGCAACATCCAGGTTTTTCATCACCGCGCCCGAGAATTTAGACGCATCTTCCGGGTGCGCTGCCTGTTTACCCTCACCGTACATATCAAGCGCCAGGGCAACATAACCCAATTCGGCCAACATGTGCGCCCGCTTCCTAATATACTCATTCTGGCCCCACCACTCATGGACCACCAATACGCCGGGACGCTTCTCCTTCGACGCATCATCATAGGCAAGATAGCCCTTTAAATTCAAACCCTCGGCTGTGTAGGTAACCTCTTTTGTCACCACTTTAGCCTGCACGCTGACCGCAAAAGAAAATAACAGGACATACCACATCACACGTTGCATATTTTTCTCCTTATTATGTCTGAACATTATTATGTTTTTTTACACCCGATTACAGGGTTGCAAGGATGGGAGTATAGCCCATCGGTATTATTTTCCTATGGTGTAACAGTTCCTGATTGTGATTTGGTTACGACTTACAACCTTACAAAATGACGTTTAATGCCTGGCGTCACTCAAGCCAAACTCTCCGTGCCACTGACCATGTTGAAAATCTATCCGCAACCATTTCGGCACAAAGGCATCCGCTTTAACGATCGGGAAATCCGTTAGCGGCGGCTCGTCGCCTTCATAATCCTTGCCGCAGACCTGGGTCATCACCGGCCGAAAATTCACCACCAGTTTATCTGATACCGTCACGCCTTCGCCTGATGATGCCTGTTCATAGAACCGCACCTTGAAACGGATCAGACAACTGAAATACAACTCCATTTCCGCATACAGCGGTAAGCTGCGTCTGGCCAGGGCCTGCTGGGCGGCCGAGCTGAGATGCAGCTTTACCGGTTTGTTGGCAATTGTTATATCGGTAACCATGTTTCCTCCGGCCAGCCGTGATTAAATTGATTAATTCCGTTGTTTACAGTGCCCTCAGTGCCGCCACAATATCCGCCGGCTCCATGCGTTTGGTGTAATCCTTGTCCACATGGGCAGCGCGAATGACGCCGCTCTGATCGATCACGTAGGTTGCCGGTACCGGCAACTCAAACGTTTCATCGCCATTAGCACTAGGAATGTCGATACCCCATTGCATATAATGCGGCCGTATCGCTTCATCTACGACCATCACCAGGCCGTAATCCCGCGCCACGCGATTGCCTTCATCACTTAATACTTCAAACTCCAGAGCATTGTCCTGGGCTGTCTGTTGACTCACGGCCAGGGCTTCGGGGGAAATCCCGACCAGTGTTGCACCGAGCGCCTGCATCTCAGGCAGCTTGTCGTGCAACGCCTTGAATTCGAGATTACAAAATGGGCACCATCCGCCGCGGTAAAAGCTCAACACCACGGGTCCGCTCTCAAGTAGTTCTGACAGAGTGGTATCGCCGCCCTTAACGGTAGGCAAGCAAAATTCCGGTGCCTTGTCTCCGACATTGCTGGCATTATCTGTGATATTTGACGACATCAACCGCTGCATAACCCCGCCGACGGTCTGTTGCACCTCTTCCGGCAGTCCTCCGATAAAAGCTTCCACGGTTTCCTGAGTTTGTTCTGCCAACGTCTTGCTCATCATTATCTCCTTGTGTGCGTTTTTATATTAGTGTTAATGGATTAATAGAATTCGTGAACTGGTCGAGTTGAAACACGGTCGTTTGCCCGGTCGAATGATCGGTCACTTCCATGCGTCCGGCCCGAGGTTTTCCCTCCATCAGTGAAAAAGCGGAAAACCGGATCGTGGTCAGAATTTCGTCCTCCTGATCGAGTAACAGCACCTTCCGCGTAACCCGATCCCGCGTGTCATACCAGGCACGAATACGACAATAACCCAGGGTATTGGCAATCCGCCCATTACGCGCCTCTGCCTGCACGATTAAATAGGCATGGCCTTCAACGGTTTCCCGCCCCAGGGTTTCCGTCGTGAAGTCATCCGGACCAATGTGTATGAGTGCGGCCTGAGGTTCTGTTTCCGCCGCTGCCGTGCCGACAAACAACAGCAATATGATGGTTATCCAAATACGCATGAGGCCTCCTTCTATTTAGTTAGTTGCCTTACTAACTTCGAGGCAAAATAAAATCACAATTTATCCAACCAGCCCTTCAGGCGCGTGACCTGCTCGGTCACCATCTCCGCATCGTTCAGGGAATTGGCCAACAGGCTGATACCTTGCATGTTGGTTACCAGTTCCGTGGCCAGCGCCCGCGCATTCTCATACTCCAGGGCCTCAAACTGCGCTTGCACCCAGGCCAGCTGCATGGTCAGGATATTACCGGCCTGTTCCGCCAGCGGCCCGTCTTCCTTGCTTAATTCCTGACACAGACTGCCAATGGGGCAACCGGCTTCGGCCAAAACGTCTTTCATCGTCTCGATATAATCCAGCAAGGTATGCAGCCGCGCTTTTGGATCGGATATTTCACTATCCCAACGTTTGAACTGGCTGCTGAAGCTTTCCAGATGTTCCTTGATGACCGCCGCGGCGAGGTCGTCCTTGGTTTTAAAGTAGTAATACACGTTTCCCAGCGGCACCTCAGACCGTTCAGCAATTTCCGCCAGGGTGGTATGGCGGTAACCCTGCTGATGGATTAGTTCCCGGGCCGCTTCGAGCAATTTGTCCCGCTTGTTACTGGTTCTGGGCATGTCATTTACACTTAGTTGGATAACTGACTATTACTATAGGGTACTCACAAAAAGTTGCAAGCCGTAATGTCATAGTATTTTACTATTATAATAATTTTGATAATCAATTAGATTAATTGATCTGGCTCCCTCATTATTGTCCCCGTCAAAACATTTACCGATGAGGAGAATCTCAATGTTAACTAACCGCGAAGG
>CBDUOW010000096.1:0-6263 GCA_965368945.1 uncultured Gammaproteobacteria bacterium | reverse complement strand
CCACAAAGCTGGTGCCCAGTTCGTGGTTGAGTTCCAGCATCAATTCATGCACCTGATCCGCGGTGCGGCTGTCCAGATTACCGGTGGGTTCATCCGCCAGCACACAGGCGGGCTGCGTTACCAGTGCGCGCGCAACCGCAGCTCGCTGGCGTTCCCCGCCTGACAGTTCAGTCGGTTTGTGTCGCAGGCGATGGCCCAGCCCTACCCGCTCCAGCACCGCCGATGCCGCCTGATAGGCTTTGGCCGGACTCTGGCGCCGGATTAACAGGGGCATGGCGACGTTTTCCAGCGCGGTGAATTCGGGCAACAAATGGTGAAACTGGTACACGAACCCGAGCATGCGATTGCGTAACCGGCCCCGCGCGGCTTCATTCAGCTGCGCCATATCCTGCCCGCCGACTTCGACCGAGCCGGCCGAGGGCGTATCCAGCCCACCGAGTAAATGCAGCAGGGTACTTTTACCCGAGCCGGACGCGCCAATGATCGCCAACTGCTCACCGCGTCGCACCTCCAGGCTGATATCCTTGAGGACTTCCACCGGACTGGGGCCTTCCTTGAAAGTCTTGGCCAGATGGCGGCAGGCCAGCACGATTGAGGTGTCATTCATAGCGTAACGCCTCCGCCGGTTGGGTCCGGCTGGCACGCCAGGCAGGGTACAGCGTCGACACCAGTCCAAACAGGAAAGACACGCCGCTGATCAGCCACACATCATCCCAGTGCAGGTCCGAGGGCAATTCGCTGATGTAATAGATGCCCGGATCCAGCACCCGAAAGCCGAACAGGTTTTCAATAAAGGGCACGACCGTATCCAGGTTGAGGGACAGGCTGATACCGCCGATGATCCCAAGGATGGTGCCAATCACGCCAATCAGGGTGCCCTGCACCATGAAAATACCCATGATGCTCTTTGGCGTGGCCCCGAGCGTGCGCAATATCGCGATATCGCTTTCCTTGTCCGTAACCAGCATCACCAGGGTGGAGACAATATTGAAGGCCGCCACCGCAATGATCAGCAGCAGTAACAGGAAGATCATGCGTTTTTCAATCTTGACCGCGCGAAACCAGTTGGCGTGATAGGAACTCCAGTCCCTCACCCAGTATGTGCCGAGCTCACTTTGTTGCAGTTCATAGCGTACCTGCGGGGCGGCAAACAGATCCTTGAGCCTGGCCCGCACTCCGGTCACCGTATCCTGCATGCGAAACAGGCGGCGCGCATCATCCAGATGAATGATGGCCAGGGTGCTGTCGTATTCATACATCCCGACATAGAAAATCCCGACGACCTTGAAGCGCTTCAGCCGCGGCGCCACGCCGGCCGGGGTGACATTGGCACTGGGCGTCACCATGGTGACCTTGTCCCCCACGTCGACGCGAAGGATGCGCGCCAGATCCCGCCCCAGGATCACCTCAAAGGCACCGGGTTTGAGATCCGTCAACTGGCCTTGCTCCATCTTCTCCGCCACATTGGAGACAGTGGGTTCCATGGCCGGCAGAATGCCGCGAATCAGGGTGCCGTTGACCTTCTTGCCGTATATCAACATGCCCTGCGCTTCCACATAGGGTGCGGCGTCAATGACTTGCGGATGTTCCTTAAGCTGCATCACCACATCAGACCAGCCGCGTAACCGACCATCAAAACTGCTGACCGTCAGGTGCGACACCATATCGAGGATCCGGCCGCGCACCTCTTTCTCAAAGCCGTTCATCACGGACAACACGGTAATCAAGGCCGTGACGCCCAGCGCGATACCCAGCATCGAAGTCAGGGAGATAAAGGAGATGAAATGGTTACGGCGCTTGGCACGCGTATAGCGCAGGCCGATGGCAAATTCTAATGGACGAAACATGGCGGGCATTAAACCACAGAATGCGACTGAAACGAAAAACTGATCACGCTAAACGGAACGGTAAGCGTGTTTGCAATGTAATTTCGGTCGGGCTGACCTGTGCCCGGTAAGCCAGCACCTCAACGCCCTGCTCCACCGCAGTCGCCAGGGTATCCGCATAAACGGGATCAATATCCCGTGCCGGCTCGACTACCTCGGCATCGGCACGTTGCACACAAAACAACAACACCGCCCGGTACCCCTGGGCCACCAACCTCGTTAACTCGCGCAAGTGTTTGCTGCCGCGCTGACTCACGGCATCGGGAAACGCAGCCACGCCCGCAGCCTGCAACAGCGTGACATTCTTGACCTCGATATAACAGGCCGGTCGCACCACGTGTTGCAGCAGTAAATCAATGCGGCTGCCCTCTTTGCCGTAACCCACTTCGCGACGCAGCGACTCATAGCCCTGTAATTCCTCAATGGCGCCCGTCTCGATGCCTTCCTGCACCAGTTGATTGGCCAGGTGCGTGTTCACGCCAATCAGGGTCCCGGTCTCGCTGGTCGACAATTCCCACCCCAGGGGGTATTTGCGTACCGGGTTGCCGCTATCCTGCAACCAGACGCGGCTACCGGGTTCGGCACAGCCCAGCATGGCGCCGGTATTCGGTGTATGCACCGTCACTTCATCCCCCGCCTCCAGGATCACGTCGGCCAGGAAGCGTTTATAGCGTCGAACCAGGGTGGCGGGGATCAGGGGGGAGGAAAATTTCACCGCGGAACCTATTTCAGGGAAAAAATCAGGTTTTGCCTGTAAACCATTGATAGAGTATAGTTTAATGTATTACGGGCCAAGAATAACACCGATCCCAGAAGGAGTCCGCCATGGGCCGCATGCTACCCCTTTTTACAGCCATCTCACTGAGTATGGCCACCACGCTTCAGGCCGAAACGCTGGAGATGCCGACGGAATCCGCTGCCCCTGTATCAACACCGGCACCGGCAGCCTCAGGTTATAGCGTCACCCTGCCGGGCCGGGGCATGAACATGACGCAGGTGGAAGAGAAATTCGGCCCGCCGTTGGAAAAACTGCCAGAAGTGGGTGATCCACCAATCACTCGTTGGGAATATTCGAATTACACGGTGTATTTCGAATACGAGTTCGTCATCAACAGCATATTGAACAGCACTGCAGGCAAACCCGCACCCGAAAGTCTTAAAGCGGTCGTCCCGGCAGAGCCCATGTCGTCGGAGGAACCTATGTCCCCCACTGAGCCCATGTCGGCGACTGAGCCTATGGCCCCGACTGAACCCATGCCGGCCGAAATACCATCACCGTTCGAGGGCGTTGAGATCATCACTGATCCTGAAGAGCCCATGCCTATGCCGGCAGCCGAGGTGGAAGCTGCCATACCGGTCATTGATCAGGAAGGGGAAACCATCATTCCCGACGAGGCTCCGTGATAACCCGACGGAATTAGCCTGTTTGCCGGCGTGAATGACAAAATCCAAGTCGTCTCGAACCCTGCCCGCTGAATGGGCACCGCAATCCGGTGTCATGCTCACCTGGCCCCACTCACAGGGTGATTGGGCCGCCAATCTCGATGCGGTCGAACGGGTCTACCTGGGGCTGGCGCAGGCGATAAGTCACCATGAATTGTTGCTGGTGGTCTGCAATGACCTCGATCATCAACAGCATGTTCAACAATTATTCAACACAGCCGGCATAACCCCATCCCAAATACGCTTTGCCCTGCAGGCCAGTAATGACAGCTGGGCGCGTGACCACGGCCCGATTACCGTTGCAGAGAATAATCAGCTGCGTCTGTTGGACTTCCGGTTCAATGGCTGGGGTGGCAAATATCCCCATGATCTCGATAACCGCATCACCGCGGGACTGCATGCGACCGGGATCTTTGGCGCCACCCCGCTGGAGACACTCGAACTGGTGCTGGAAGGCGGCAGCATCGACTCGGATGGCGATGGTACTTTGCTCACCACCCGTGCCTGCCTGGGGCATCCCGGTCGTAATCCACAGCTTTCGATGCTTGAGGTCGAACAGCAGCTCAAAGCGTTACTGGGCGTTGAGCGCATTCTGTGGCTGGAGCACGGCGAGTTGGCAGGGGATGACACCGACAGTCATATCGATATGCTGGCGCGTTTCTGCGACCCCCGGACCATCGCCCATAGCACCTGCACCGATCCAGGTGATGTGCATTTCGTCGAGTTGTCCGCGATGCAGAAAGAGTTGGCGGCCATGCGACGGCTTGATGGAGAAGCCTATGAACTTGTGGCCCTACCAATCCCCCAGGCAATACACAACCAGGAGGGGCAGCGCCTGCCAGCCAGTTATGCCAATTTTCTTATCATTAATGGCGCCGTGCTGGTGCCCCAATATGACGATGCGGCGGATGCGGTGGCGCTAGCGCGATTGACGGCCTGTTTTCCCACGCGGGAGGTCATGGGTGTTAATTGTCGCGCCGTCATTGAACAGTTCGGCAGCCTGCATTGCCTGACCATGCAACTGCCTGAAGGGGTACTGAACGCGACTTAACGCAGCGGGATATTGGGGAACGGGGAAACCAGCCACCAGCGCTTGGCGTCTTTGTCCCATTCCCAGACTTGTTGCTCGCTGAATTTCCGCTCGACCTGGGTATCTTGGTTGACATAACGGAATTCAACTACCTGGATGACCTGTAACTGATTAACTTTGTCATCACGGTAGGATGTCTGGATAACATCATAGCCCGTCACCTTGATTTTCTTGAACATCGCCAGTTGTTGCGAGGTAAAATGAACCGGCTCTTTGCGATATTGATTGATCTGTTCGATACCCGACCAGCGCAGGGCTTTTTCATACTGGATCAGCGTGAGATCGAGCTGGGTATTTCGGGTACTCATTTCCGCACAGGCGGACAGCAGAACAACCAGTCCAATCAATGCCAAGCGCTGCATGTTCATCCCCTTTTATTCATATCGTTATTTGTGGTGGACAGTATACTGAATGCCTGCCATGGATTATATAATGCTAACCGCTTTCAACTGCCAATAATGGCTTGCCGTACACGGGATATCTTTCCATGACTCAACGCACACTCCCTGTTGCTCTGGTTCAGCACGCCTGTAGTTCTTCACCTGATGACAACCTGCAACGCAGCATTAGCGGTATTCGTAAGGCGGCAAAACAAGGTGCACAACTGATCCTGTTACAGGAATTGCATACCTCACTGTACTTCTGTCAGACCGAAAACACCCGGCACTTTGATCTGGCCGAATCCATTCCCGGACCGACTACGAAAATACTGGGCGAACTCGCCAAAGAACTGCACGTGGTAATCGTCGCCTCCTTATTTGAAAAACGCGCCGCCGGCCTGTACCACAACACCGCGGTGGTGCTGGAACGGGACGGCAGCCTCGCCGGCCGCTATCGAAAAATGCACATACCGGATGATCCGGGCTATTACGAAAAATTCTATTTCACCCCGGGCGATCTTGGCTTCCAACCGATAGCGACTTCGGTCGGTAAGCTCGGCGTGCTGATCTGCTGGGATCAATGGTTCCCGGAGGCCGCCCGGCTGATGGCCCTGGCGGGTGCCGATCTGCTGCTCTACCCCACGGCAATCGGCTGGGACGCACAGGATGATGACGCCGAACAACTGCGGCAGCGTGATGCCTGGCAAACCATTCAACGCGCCCATGCTGTGGCAAATGGGTTGCCGGTCTTGAGTTGTAACCGGATTGGGGTCGAAACCGCCCCGGATAGCGATAGCGAGATCCACTTCTGGGGTTCCAGTTTTGTTGCGGGCCCGCAAGGCGAACTCCTGGCCCAGGCCGCGGTGGATAAAGATGCCGTGTTAATGGCCGATATTGATCTGCAACGTAGCGAAGCGGTCAGGCGCATCTGGCCCTACTTACGAGATCGGCGCATCGATGCTTATGCGGACCTGGGCCTGCGTTACCGGGATCAACATGGGGATCAACCTGACACAGGAAACGAGTCATGACGGATCCGGCAGAACAGCAACGCCGCTGGGGGAAATTCATGGTCGGCGCCATGTGGTTGCTGCTATTGGGCTTGCTCACCGTGTTCTTTAATGATGTTTTAGATAAACAGCATAATCCGAACCAGCAAATTGCCAGTGCACAGCGCGGCGGTCAGCAGGAAATCGTGCTGCAACGCAATAAGTACGGTCATTACGTGGCCACCGGCATGATTAACCAGCAAGCGGTGGTTTTCATGCTCGATACCGGCGCCACCGATATTTCCGTACCGGAGAAAGTCGCCAAACGCCTGGGACTTGAGCGTGGCCGTGCGGTGACCTATCAAACCGCCAACGGCCCGGCGATCAACTACGCAACCCAACTGGATGCCGTAAGCCTGGGTACTATCACGCTCTATAACCTTCCCGCCTCAATCAACCCCAATGTGGACCACGA
>CBDUOW010000095.1:0-6270 GCA_965368945.1 uncultured Gammaproteobacteria bacterium | reverse complement strand
GCCGAGCTACATATCATGCATGCCTGGGAGTCGATTGGTGAAAGCGCCATGCGCGGCGTTTTCATGAGTACCCCGGAGGAGGAAATCATTGCCTATGTCGAACAAGTGAGACAAAGGCATGCGGCCGCATTGGATGCGCTGCTGCACGAAGTGACCAGCAACCTGGGAAACAATACCCTGGATTATGTCAAACCCCGAACGCATTTGGTAAAAGGCTCTGCTCGCAGAGAGATCCCGGCGTTTGCCAGGCAGATTGAGGCCGATCTTGTGGTTATGGGAACGGTTGCCCGCACAGGCGTTCCCGGCTTCATCATTGGCAATACCGCGGAAACCATCCTGAACCAGATCGATTGTTCCGTACTGGCGATCAAGCCACCGGGTTTTCAAACACCCGTCAGCCCGGAGGATTGAACACAGTGCAGATACTCTATTTCACAATGGCACTATTCCTGCTGTTGAACCTCATCGCCGGTATGTGGCGCGTGCTGCGTGGTCCGACAGCGGCTGACCGTATGTTGGCCACGCAGTTATTCGGGACTACCGCAGTGGCGATCCTGTTATTGCTGGCACAGGCTGATGACAATCCCGCCTTGCGTGATGTGGCCTTGGTATTTGCCATCCTGGCTGCCGTGACAGCGGTAGCTTTCGTACGCCGTGCCTGGTCAGCATCGGAAACAGAAGATGATCCTGCTTGATTATTTTTCCGTCGCGCTGTTAATCGCAGGGGCTTTTTTCTTTATGGCCGGAACTTTGGGCCTGCTGCGCTTTCCGGATGTCTACACTCGCCTGCATGCCTTAACCAAAGCCGATAACGTTGGCCTGGGCCTGGTGATTGCGGGATTGGCCGTGCAGTCGGATAGCTTGGCCGGGGCGGGCAAGCTGGTGCTGATTTGGTTGTTGGTCCTGCTCGCCGGAGCCAGCGTGGCCAATTTGATCGCCAGGGGGGCAATACGTCGGGGGATTCGTTTGTGGAAACAATGACGCTGCTGGGATGGTTTTTCGATGGCTTGTTAGGATTGGGATTGCTGGGATTAGCCTGGCGGGCAATGGCCTGTGCGGATCTGTTCAAAGCCATAGTCTTGTTTATCGCCTTTGGCCTGTTGATGGCACTCGCATGGGTGCGCCTGGATGCACCGGATGTAGCGCTTGCTGAAGCTGCAATCGGTGCCGGCCTCACGGGAGCATTGTTGCTGGCAGCACTGGCGCGTCTTGAAAAATCTGAAGACATACACGGGAAGCAACAGAATAACAAGTAATGCAAAAGATTACTGCTGCTGCAACGCACACTCACAAGAAGTGAACAATAACAATGATAAAGTATCTGCATAAATTCGAACGCGTGGTGATCGCGACACTGATCCTGATGCTGGCGCTGGTGGTTTTACTTTCAGTATTAGAACTTGGCTGGGTATTGATCAGGGACATCAGTAAGCCTCCAATCTTCATCCTTGAAATCCGGGAACTGCTGGAACTGTTTGGGCTTTTTCTGCTGGTGCTGATTGGTATCGAGTTGCTGGAAACCATGAAGAAATACTACACAAAGGGACGGGTCGATCTGGATGTGATCATTTCCGTTTCCCTGATTGCTCTCGGTCGTAAGATCATCACCATGGATCCCAAAGCATACGATCCCATGACCCTGGTCGGTATTGCGGCCATCATTCTGGCGCTGTTCCTGGGTTACTGGGTCATCAAAAAGACAAACCGTGACACATGATGCGTGACAAACCACTACACAGTATAAGCGATGATTATCGGCCCGCCGCAGTGGTTTACCTGTTGTCGGCGCTTGCGGTCGTGACCGTCGCTGCCTTGCTGGCGTATGTCGTGTTGTCACTACCGCCAGTCGCGCCGGGATTAACAGAACACGTTGCGGCACAAATGGGACGGAGTGGAGTCAGCAACCCGGTGACTGCGGTCCTGCTCAATTTCCGGGGTTATGACACCTTGCTCGAAATGGTTGTGTTACTTGTGGCGTTACTTGGTGTCTGGGCACTCGGTGATGTGGCGCGCCATCAGGAAACCGCACCGGGACCGATACTCGACACACTGGCACGTGTGTTAACGCCGCTATTGATCCTGGTGGCTGCCTACCTGTTGTGGGTTGGTGGCCATGCGCCCGGCGGTGCCTTCCAGGCGGGATCAGTATTGGGTGCCGCAGGGGTACTGTTATTGTTGACGGGATGGCGGCCTCGCATTGCACTCATGGACCTGCCGCTGCGTTTCATTTTGATCATCGGTCCGGCTGCCTTCGTGGCCATGGCGGCGATCACCCTGTTGATTGAAGGACAGTTACTGACCTATCCCGTGATGCAGGCAGGCACACTGATCCTGATCCTTGAAACCATGGCAATGCTGTCTATCGGTGTCACCCTGGCGGCCTTGTTTTTGGGTGGTCAGCCACGGGATATACAAAACAAATGAGTACTGCCTTTGCATTCGCCCTGGTCGGCGTGGGATTGTTTGCCCTCGGTTTGTTCGCCCTGATCGTAAACGCGCACCTGTTGCGCAAGATCATGGCGATCAACGTCATCGGCAGCGGAGTGTTTATGATTCTGGTGGCATTGGCAAAGCGCAGCGCAGAGGCAACGGATCCGGTACCGCACGCCATGGTGATCACCGGGATTGTGGTTGCCGTCTCGGCTACCGCTCTCGCGCTTACCTTGATGTTGAAGCTGACTGCGGCCAGTGGACGTGCCAGGTTCACGGATGATTAACAAGACCAGGGCCGCATGCAGGACACAGTGACACAGCTCCCCTGGGCCATAGTCCTGATCCTGTTGCCCCTGGCCGCCAGTATGATTGGTTTTTTATTGCCGCGACTGGCCATGACCCTCGGTCTGATAACAGCGGTAAGCCTGATACTGGCGGTAGCAGGTCTCGGTTGGCAAATACACTATATATATGATGGCGCTTATCAACATGCGGTAGGAGGTTGGGGTGCGCCACTGGGGATCGATCTGTATGCCGATGGGCTGAGCCTGCTGATGCTCACGACCACGTCGCTGGTGGGATTAGGCGTCAGCGTTTATTCAGTGTTGTATTTCGAACGCCAGCAGGCGTTACGGTTCTGGCCCATCTGGCTGTTGTTGCTGGCAGCCTTGAATGCCCTGTTTCTTTCGGCTGACATATTCAATCTTTACGTTACCCTCGAATTGCTGGGTCTCGCCGCTGTTACGCTAACCGCGTTACAAGGTGGCAAAGCCGCACTCGATGGCGCCATGCGTTACTTACTGGCAACCTTGCTGGGTTCGTTGTTCTATTTGCTTGGCGTGGCACTGCTCTATCACAGCTACGGCACTGTGGACATCGCGCTCCTGGCCGAACGGGTAGAAGCCACGCCGGCGGTGTGGGCAGCGCTGGGTTTGATGGGTGCCGGCCTGTTGCTGAAAACCGCGTTGTTCCCCTTGCATTTCTGGTTGCCTCCCGCCCATGCCAGTGCCTCGGCACCGGTGAGTGCCGTACTTTCAGCACTGGTCATCAAGGCCGCTTTTTATATTCTGTTGCGCTTATGGCTCGTGATCTTCAACCCGCTGGGCGAGGGTGCGGCCTCGTTGCTCGGTCTGCTTGGGGCTGCGGCCGTGTTATGGGGTTCCTTACAGGCCCTGCGTCAGACCCGGCTGAAATTATTGATTGCCTATTCCACCGTCGCTCAAATTGGCTATCTGTTTTTAGCTTTTCCGTTGGCTGGTGCCGCTGCCGTGTCGGCCTGGAGCGCTGCCGCCTACCTTCTGCTGTCGCACGCGCTGGCAAAGTCGGCCATGTTTCTGGCGGCGGGGAATCTCATGCATTTCGGTGGTCATGATCGCATCGCGGATCTGGACCGGGTGGTGCAGCGCCTGCCGCTTACCGCGGGGGCCTTTGCGCTGGCAGGCGTTAGCATAATGGGACTGCCGCCCAGTGGTGGTTTTATCGGAAAATGGCTGTTGCTTGAGACAGCCCTGCAACAAGGCCGCTGGGATCTGGTCGCCGTTATCCTCCTCGGCGGTTTACTGGCGGCAGCCTATGTATTCAAAGTGTTGGGACATGCCCTGACCGAGGCGGCCGTTATGCACGAGCCACGTGCAGTGCCGAAAATCATGGAATGGTCAGCCCTGTTGTTGGCAATCGCGGCGGTCTTGCTGGGCTTTTTGGCCGTGCCGGTGTTGGCATGGTTCGGTCTCAGCGAAGTATTCGGCATCAGCGGGGCCGGGCCATGAATTGGGATCCATGGATCCCGTTGCTGGTGGTGGCGAGCTCCTTGCTGCCCGGTTTGCTGATCTTCGGGCTGGCGGAAAAGCGGATCCGGCTGCGCACTGCCCTCAACCTTGTCGGGGCAGTCGTCAAACTCGGCCTGGTCGGCTTGATGCTGTGGGGGATTTACAACGAGCATCATTATGAAACTCGGCTGGCACTGTTGCCGGACCTGGAACTGGTGCTTCGGGCCGGACCTTTGTCCCTGCTTTTCGTCACCCTGTCTGCGGGACTCTGGCTGGTCACTACCGTTTATGCCATCGGTTACCTGGAAGGCTCGCCCCATCGCAGTCGCTTCTTCGGTTTTTTCAGCCTGTGTGTCACCGCTACGGTGGGTGTGGCACTGGCCGGCAACCTGATCACTTTCCTGTTGTTTTATGAATTGCTGACCTTATCCACTTATCCGCTGGTTGTGCATCGCGGCACCCAGGCCGCGCGTCGCGCCGGGCAGACTTATCTGATTTATACGGTGTTCGGTGGTGCCTTGTTGCTGTTGGGTACAGTGTGGCTGTATAGCCTGACGGGTACCCTGGAGTTTACGCCGCGGGGATTTATCGCCGGCCTCGAGGCGGAACATCGTTCGGCCCTCATCATGATTTTTATCCTGCTCGTTGCCGGCCTCGGCGTCAAAGCCGCACTGTTCCCATTTCACGGTTGGCTGCCTCAGGCCATGGTCGCACCGGCACCGGTTAGTGCCTTGCTGCATGCGGTGGCGGTGGTGAAGGCCGGGGCGTTTGGCATTGTGCGCGTGGTTTATGACGTGTTCGGCGTGGAGACCGCCGCCGATTTGGGGGTGACGGCGCCGTTGGCCGCACTGGCGGCCTTTACGATTATATATGGTTCACTGCGTGCTCTGTTCCAGGACGATCTCAAACGCAGGTTGGCTTTTTCCACGGTCAGCCAGGTGTCTTATATCGCCCTGGGTGTCGCCATTGCCGGCCCCATCGCCACCATCGGCGGTGTGGTGCACCTGGTGCACCAGGGCCTGATGAAGATTACCCTGTTTTTCTGTGCCGGCAATCTGGCCGAGACCCTGGGGATTCATAAGATCAGTGAGATGAATGGTGTCGGGCGGCGTATGCCCTGGACCATGGCGGCGTTTACCGTCGGTGCCTTCGGCATGATCGGGGCGCCGCCGGTCGCTGGTTTCATAAGCAAATGGTACCTGGGCTTAGGCGCGCTGGAAGCGGACCAGGGTTGGGTGCTCTTTGTGCTGGCCGGCAGCAGCCTGCTCAACGCGATGTATTTCCTGCCGATCCTGCATCGCGCCTGGTTCCGGGATCCGCCGGATGCCTGGCCAGCAGATCACCAATTTGGCCGCAAGGAAACCGCCTGGGCGTTGTTGCTGCCGCCGCTGCTGACGGCAGTGATGGCCCTGGGTGTCGCGCTGCTGGCGTCATATCCTTTCAGCCCGCTTGAGTGGGCGAGGCTGATTGCAGAGCGGGAGTTTTACCGGCCATGAGCGAGAATATCTACGCTATTGCATTGCTATTTGTTGTGCTCTGGCCTCTGCTTCTGGCTGTACCGATGCTGCGCGCACGCCTGCCATGGCCCCGGCATCTGGCGATTATCCCTGCGGCGGGACTCGCACTGGTATTTCAGGATGTTTCGCTGGATTTAGACTGGTTGCTATTGGGCACCAGGTTTGCCATTGACGCTAACGCCCGATGGATCTTGACGATGTCAGTTGCGATCTGGTTGACGGCTGCTACGGTCAACCCTGTTTCGAACCGCGCAACGACCTTTTTCCTGCTGACAATGGCGGGGAACCTGGGTGCCGTTCTGGCGGCTGACCTGGTGGGTTTTTTCTGTTTTTCGACAATCATGGGCTACGGGTTGTATGGATTGTTGATCCAGGGCGGAAATATGGCGGTACGGCGAAGCGGGCGACTGTATATCATTTTTCTGGTTGCAGCCGACCTGGCCTTGTTCGAGGCGCTTCTGCTTGCCGCCTTTGCGACGGAGGATTTACGTTTTGTTTCGGTACAGCAGGCTATCGCAGGGAGCGCAACTACGTCCCTTTATTTCTGGATGGCG
>CBDUOW010000094.1:0-6278 GCA_965368945.1 uncultured Gammaproteobacteria bacterium | reverse complement strand
TACCCCACCAACCACATTGGCGAACACATCCTGATCATAAGTCACAACTCCCGCATGCCGATGCAACACTGCCAGTAACATTGCCAGGCGGTTGCTATCCAGGCCGGTCGTAACCCGACGGGGATTACTCAAATGACTTTCATCAACCAGAGCCTGAACTTCAACCAGCAGGGGACGGCTGCCTTCCAGTGTCACCATCACGACACTGCCCGGCACGGGATCAGCATGGCGAGACAGGAAAATGGCCGAAGGATTACTGACCTCGCGCAAGCCCGTGTCGGTCATGGCAAACACGCCCAGTTCATTCATGGCACCAAAACGGTTCTTGAACGCACGAATCAGTCGATAGCGACTGCCACTGTCTCCTTCGAAATACAGCACCGTATCCACCATATGCTCCAGCACACGGGGACCGGCAAGAGTGCCTTCCTTGGTGACATGCCCGGCCAGAAACAACGCGGTTTGGGTCTGTTTGGCATAGCGTACCAGCTGGGCGGCACTTTCCCGCACCTGGGCCACGGCCCCGGGAGCAGACTGCAATTGGTCGGTATAGATAGTCTGAATCGAATCAATCACCATTACCCGTGGTGCTTCCTGCTGTGCCGTAGTCAGAATCTTTTCCACCTGCGTCTCGGCCAGTAACGACATCTCGCTGGACTCGAGTCCCAACCGATGGGCGCGCAAGCTGACCTGTTGCAGTGATTCTTCACCGGTAATATAGAGCACCTTGTGTTGTTGCCCCATGGCAACCAGTGTCTGCAGCAACAAGGTGGACTTACCAATACCCGGATCGCCACCAAGCAGTACCACCGAGCCCGGCACCAGACCACCACCCAGAACCCGGTCGAACTCGGCAATACTCGTTGGAAGACGCTGGACATCATCAGGCGTCACTTCGGTCAGGCGTTGCACCGCTTGCTGCCCCGCTTCTCCCGCAAATCCATTGAAACGGGTATTACGCGTAGTCACGACTGCGGTAACCTCGGTCAAGGAATTCCAGGCTCCACAATCAACACATTGCCCTGTCCATTTAGGTGCCTTGGCACCACACTCGGTACAGGAATACATCACTTTAGCTTTTGCCATATCACACGGTGTCAGGTTCTGTTCCAGTTTGTTCCATCGTAGCATGTGCTACTGCCAGGCAGCGCCGCCACGACATGTTAGATGTAATTTAAGAGAAATATTATTGCTGTACTGTTAACCCCGTTGAGTTTCCCTGCAGACATGTCATCGTATAATAAAAACACTATGTCCCGTTTCAAGCAAATCATTGCCGAGAAAAAAAGCGCCCTGGAAAAGCTGGCCACCGCTCCGCTTATGACCCTGGCAAAGAGTTGTGCGTCTGTATGGCATGATCCGGATAAACTCGATGCCATTCTGCTACATGGTATTCATGAACTGTCGCATTGCAGTCTTATTTTTGCGGTGAACACCAAGGGTATTTTGATTTCCTCCAATGTCGAAAGTAATAACCTGGATACCCAGTGGCGAGGGACGGTTCTCACAGGCCGTCCATTTCTGCAAACCAACCTCCCCTACCAGGGTCTGACCATTTCCCAGGTCTATACCAGTCGGCACAGCATGCAACCGACATTAACGGTTATGCAGGCCGTACGGCATGAAGAAGAAATCCTGGGTTTTATTGCTGCCGACTTTAATGTTGAAGAACTACCTTCAGCTGAATTCGCGATTCAGGAACCCGCCTGGAAACAATTCAAGGGAGATCCGGCAATACGCGGCACGCTGTTTATGCAGGAACGCACCATGAGCGCCATGGACAAGGTTCTCGATGAAGTCATCAATATCATTATTGATATGATGCAGCATCACGGCATCTTCCATACCAAGATTCATTTTTCCAGTTCACGCGCCTCTTTCTGGTCGGTGGATGAACCATTCGATTACAATATACACCTGGTGGATGAAATTACTGATCCTGATCGATGCCTGGCTTATCCACGCCAACCGTTGCATGAACGCGCCCAGGTCAGTGAAGCCGATATTGCCCGGGTTCTCAAACTCTTTAAAGCATTGCGCAATGCCGATGAAACGGTCTATTTACGTTCTGCGTCCTTCAACATCGTCAATGGTATCGTTGGCCTGACCTTCTCCTGTGACGGGTCCCATTACATCAACTATCGGGAATTCATTGATAAGGATACCGGCTTCTGGTTCGGCGCCATGCAACCCGAGTCCGTATCCACCTCGGCCGTGTCCTGACGCCGGGATTTTCGGCTCAATTTTTTCGTAATCGGTGTCAACCGGTAGTTGTTTCCTGCGTTAACCCTAATGATCTTCCTGATCTCCCTCCTCTTGAACCCGGCATGCTCTGCATCGCCGGGTTTTTTTTGCCTGGCTGTCAACCCCTCGCACAGTGGTGCGTTAACAACAATGAACTCCCTTGTTTTACCCGGCACACCTCATTCTCGCCGGGTATTTTTTTGCCCCGCAGAAAAGTCCACCATCTGAACCAATTCAACCCGGCAGGTAGCAATCAAACGATATCGTACTGATAATCGAGCGGCACGCGCCGGGTGACCTGACAAAGTAGTTCGTAACCAATGGTTCCCGCCAGACTGGCGATTTCCTCCACCGGCAGGCCGGCACCCCACAGCACCACGGGATCCCCAATTGCGGCTTTGGGGCAATCACGCAGGTCGACGCAAATCATGTCCATCGACACCCGGCCAATCAATGGAACCCGCTGGCCATTGACCAGCACCGGCGTGCCGCTAGGGGCATGCCGTGGGTAACCATCGCCATAACCGATTGCGACGACGCCTACCGGCATATCGGCCGGACAACGGTAGGTGCCGCCATAACCAATAGGCTCACCCTGCCGCTGTTGATTCACGGCGATCAGCTCCGATTGCAGGGTCATAACGGGTTGCAGATCATGCTCAGCCGCCGAGCTGTCCACAAATGGGGAGACACCGTAGAGCATGATTCCCGGTCGAACCCAGTCTCGATGCGTGTCGGGCCAGGCAAGAATGCCGGCCGAATTGGCAATACTGGTTTCCAGACGCAGGTCAGCCGTGGCCGAGTCAAATCGTTCCAGCTGTTGTGGTGTCGTGTCGTCCTGCCGATCATCGGCATTGGCCAGATGGGTCATGAGTCGAACAGGTTGCGCCACCGCTTCTAGCTGGCCAAGACGCTGCAGCATCTCGGTAACCTGGGGCGGTGTAATCCCCAAACGATGCATCCCGGTATCCAGCTTGAGCCAGACCGGAATTGCGCTACCACTTTCCTGCTCAAGCAGGCCAATCTGTACCGGATGATGAACGACCAGTTCCAGTTGATAACCCCGCACCAGATTCAGGTCCGCGGCATGCACGACGCCTTCAAGCAGCACGATGGGTTGGGCGATGCCCGCTTCCCGTAAGGTGATGGCCTCATCCAGACATGCGACGCCAAAGGCATCGGCCTGATTCAGGGCTTGCGCGACCGCGACACTGCCGTGCCCGTAACCGTTGGCCTTGATGATGGCCATGATGCGTGAGTCAGGTGCATGGCGCCTGGCGATGGAGAGATTATGGCGCAATGCCGACAGGTTGATGACGGCCCGTGTAGCACGGGTCATGCATAATCCTCGTCGTAAGCACCTTGTTGAATGTAGTTTTCAAACCGCGTGTATTGCCCCAGAAAGGTCAGCCGCGACATTCCGATTGGGCCATTACGTTGCTTGCCGATGATGATCTCGGCCGTACCCTTGTCCGGGCTGTCTTCGTTATAAACCTCATCGCGGTAAATGAACACGATGACGTCGGCATCCTGTTCGATCGCACCTGATTCCCTCAAATCCGACATAATCGGCCGTTTATTGGGACGCTGTTCCAGACTGCGGTTTAACTGCGACAGCGCAATCACCGGAACACTCAGCTCCTTCGCCAGTCCCTTAAGGGAGCGGGAAATTTCCGAAATCTCGGTGGCACGGTTTTCATTGCTGTGACCGCTACCCTGCATCAGTTGCAGGTAGTCGATCACGATCATGCCGAGACCATGTTCACGCTTGATGCGACGCGCCCGGGCACGGATTTCCATCGGCGTCATGCCCGGCGTGTCATCGATAAATATCTGCGCATCATTCAGGATACCAACGGCTGATGTCAGACGGGGCCAATCCGTATCGTCGAGTTTACCGGTGCGAATCTTGTGCTGATCGATGCGCCCCAGTGATGACATCATACGCATCACCAATTGTTCACCCGGCATTTCCATACTGAAGATTGCAACCGGGGAACGATTTTTAATTGCCGCATTTTCAACCAGGTTCATGGCAAAAGAGGTTTTACCCATCGACGGACGGCCAGCGACAATAATCAGATCCGAATTCTGCAGGCCGGAGGTCATTTCATCGAAATCAGTGAACCCGGTCGGAATGCCGGTATAGGCCGAATCATTCTGATAGAGAGTATCAATCCGATCCACTGCCTTGACCAGCAGGTCCTTGATACCCAAATAGCCGGACTGGGCACGGGAGCCCCGCTCGGCAATATCGAAGACGTATTTTTCCGCTGTATCAAGAATATCAGCGCTGCTGCGACCTTCCGGATTGTAGGCGGAGTCGGCAATTTTGGTGGAGACCCGGATCAACTGGCGCAGAACAGACCGTTCACGCACGATGGTGGCATAAGCCTTGATATTCGCGGCAGTGGGCGTATTTTTCGCCAGGGTACCCAGATAAGCCAGTCCGCCGGCTTCATTCAGTTCATTATGGGAGGTCAGCCATTCCGACAGGGTCACCGCATCAAAAGGTTGTCCCTCTTCCGCCAGCATGGAAATGGCACGGAATATCAGGCGATGATCCTTGCGGTAAAAATCCGCTTCCATTACCAGGTCGGCAACCTGATCCCAGGTGCCATTATCGATCATCAACCCGCCCAGTACCGCCTGCTCCGCCTCAATAGAGTGCGGTGGCAGTTTCAGTGCCTCAGTGGCGGCGTCCGCTCGGGATGAGGGGTATGCCAGTTCTTGCAATGTTGTCTCCAGAAAAAACGTAGGGACCCGGATTGTAATGAAATAATAATGTTGGCAATTACGCCGTATGCGGGTCAATCTCAGAATAGCACAATGAAGGGGATCGAAAATATCTTGATATTTTCAAAACAGGAAAATGCAACACGGCCCCAGGCAGGGCCGCGCAATAGACATGCCATGTTCCCGAATCACTTTCTTCGGTGAACAAGGGGCTGAGCGACCGCCACATCAACCGATGCAGCGGGCCTAACCCTTACTTATTCTGCGATGACCGTAACCTTGATGGTCTCAGTCACATCACTATGCAGGTGAATATCAACTTCGTATTCACCCACCTGGCGAATCGGTCCTTCCGGCAGACTGACTTCACGTTTGGCGACTTCCACTCCGCCTGCAGTCAGGGCGTCGGCAATTTCCGCCACTCCGACTGAGCCGAACAGTTTACCTTCCTCACCGGCATGGCTGCCGATGGTCACTTCCGCGAGTTCGGCTAACTGGACGCCCCGGGCCTGAGCAATACCCAATGAATCTGCGGCGTTTTTTTCCAGTTCGGCGCGACGCGCTTCGAACATTTCGATGTTTTCCTTGGTTGCCGGTACGGCCTTTTTACCCGGTACCAGGTAGTTGCGGCCATAACCAGGACGCACGGTAACCCGGTCTCCCAGGTCCCCCAGATTAGCTACTTTTTCCAATAAAATGACTTCCATTGCGCTTACCTCGATTTCAGTATTGTTTGCCCACCAGCTCAACGCGCGATATTGCGAAAGCGGGCACGAAAATCAAACCAGTTATCCAGCACACCCAGTACCGCTGCTAACAACATTCCATAGGGTATGGTGAACACCATCACCACATACATCATCAATAACCAGGCCTGGTTGTTGCCAAATTGCTTAACGGCCGCATGGCCCAGCGCCAAACCCTGCAACATGAACAGCGCCAGTGCGACCAGTAACAGGTTGGCCGTCATCTCGGCAAACCCGCCGCTGGTTATCCAGGCCGGCAGTACCAGCAAGGTCGCAACTACAGCTGCGCTGGAACCCAGCCGCAGGTTACGGTACTCCTCGCCAAAGGCCCCCGGTCGGGTCACCTCTGACTGCCACCAACGGGCAATCAGTAACGATAGTGCCAGGCCCAGGCTGATAAAGGCCGCCAGGGTTCCGGTCATAACACGGCTGGCTTCGCGCATATTGGCATCGAAGGCCGCTTCATCCGGAATTTCCACTCCGGCCTGTTTCATGACCGGCAATAATTGCTCGGTCTGGCTATACCACCACTGGGCCGGATCATCGAGCAGC
>CBDUOW010000093.1:0-6314 GCA_965368945.1 uncultured Gammaproteobacteria bacterium | reverse complement strand
GGGTTGTTCTGGTTGCTCATAAGACTCGCAAAAATTAAGGATTAAGCAGGGTACCCAATGAAAAAATGCCACCCCGCATGGTCGAGGTGGCATTGTTAATTCTACCTTAGTTAAAGAGGATGTTACTCTTGTGTGGATTATTTCATTAACAACATTTCCGACAACAAGAGCTCTCCTGTGGTGTTAAGGACGACAGCAGGCACTAAAAGCCCGCTGCCGGATTTCATCACTTCGGCTATTGGGCCGACGACAGGCTGTAAACATAAGCGGCCAGCACGTGCACCTTGTCTTCGCCCAGGAAGTCACGGTGCGCTGGCATGACGCCGTTACGACCCTTGGCGAGGGTCAGGCGAATTACGCCAGGGGAACCGCCATACAACCAGACATTGTCGGTCAGATTGGGTGCGCCAATCGCCTGGTTGCCGGTACCGTCAAAACCATGACAGGCGATACACATGGTGTCGTACAGGGTCTTACCGGCCGCGGCTTTAGCGGCATCGTGATCTCGACCACTCAGGCTGAGCACATACTGGGTCACTTGATCCAGCCCTTGGTCACCCAGGGCGGCTTCCCAGGGTGGCATGGCACCGACACGACCATCCAGAATGCTGGTTTTGATTTCATGCGTCGCACCACCATACTGCCAGTCGCCGTCCGTCAGATTCGGGAAGCCTCGGGCACCCCCGGCATCGGAACCGTGGCAAGTGGCACAATAATTGAGAAACAGGCGTTGACCGATTTGCACCGCCTTGGCGTCTTTTGCCAGTTCTTCCACGCTTTGCTTGGCATAGGCTGCAAAGATCGGGTCGTACCTGGCGGCAGCGCGCTCTACCTCGGTGTCATACTGTCCCCGGGAGCTCCAGCCCTGCGTACCCCCGAAGTTACCCAGGCCCGGGTATAAGGCCAGATAGACGAAAGCGAAAACGATAGTGATGTAAAACAGCCATAGCCACCATCGCGGCAGAGGATTGTTGAACTCTTCCAGGTTGTCATCCCATTTATGGCCGGTAACGTCACCGGTGGCGGCTTCGCCGGTGCGAGGTTTGGTGGCCCACCTGATTAGCCAGTAGCAGGCGACGATGTTGCCCACGGTGATGATGATGACCCACCAGCTCCAGAAACTACTCATGACGGTCTCCTTTATTCTTATTGTCGAGCGGATATTCAGACTCATTGAAGGGCAACTGTTCCGCTTCGTTGAAGCGACGCTTGGTTTTACCGCTCCAGGCCCACAACACGATACCGATGAACACCACGAACATCACCACGGTGTACCAGCTACGAATATCATTCATATCCATGTTGTTTACCTCCGCGCCTTGAGGGCAGTGCCCAGACCCTGCAGGTAGGCAACCAGGGCGTCCATTTCGGTTTTACCCCTTACTGCATCGCTCGCGCCTGCAATTTCCGCATCGCTATAGGTATCGCAGCCGTTGCAGGTGGCCGAGATGAGCGTATTCATGGTGCGCATCTTGTTGCCGGTGTTTTTGCCATCCAGTTTGTTTTCCTCCAGCCAGGGGAAGCCCGGCATATTGGATTCCGGCACCACATCACGCGGATTGATCAGATGCACGCGATGCCAGTCATCACTGTAACGACCGCCAACCCGGGCCAGATCCGGGCCGGTACGCTTGGAGCCCCACTGGAACGGGTGGTCGTAGACCGATTCACCGGCGACCGAGTAGTGACCATAGCGTTCCGTTTCCGCCCGGAAGGGACGGATCATCTGGGAATGGCAGACATAACAACCTTCCCGCACATAGATGTCGCGGCCTTCCAGACGCAGCGCAGAGTAGGGTTTAACACCCGCAGTGGGTTCGGTGGTGTCCTTGAGGAAGAACAAGGGCACGATTTCCACCAGACCGCCAAAGCTGATGACGATCAGGATAAAGATGATCATCAGACCAATATTTTTTTCGACGACTTCATGACTCATGATTCGTATCCTCCCTTATGCCGTCTGGCTTGCAGTGGTGGTGGCGGGCCTGGCGCTATAAATCGTCTTAAAGACGTTGTAGGCCATGATCAGCATGCCGACGAGGAACAGCAGTCCACCCAGGAAGCGCACGGTGTAGTACGGGTAGGTGGCTTTCAGACTTTCCACAAAACTGTAAGTCAGGGTGCCGTCTTCATTAACAGCGCGCCACATCAGGCCTTGCATGACACCGGCGATCCACATGGAGACGATATAAAGCACGATACCGATGGTGGCGATCCAGAAATGGGCATCGATCAGTTTGAGCGAATACATTTGTTCCCGGTTGAACAGTTTGGGGATCAGGAAGTAGATCGCTCCAATCGAAATCAAACCGACCCAGCCCAGTGCGCCGGAGTGGACATGACCAATGGTCCAGTCGGTATAGTGGGACAGGGCGTTGACTGTCTTGATGGACATCATCGGGCCTTCAAAAGTGGACATGCCATAGAAAGACAGGGACACGATAAGGAACTTGAGGATTGGATCGGTGCGTAACTTATGCCAGGCACCGGAGAGGGTCATGATGCCGTTAATCATCCCGCCCCAGGAAGGCGCCAGCAGGATTAACGAGAAGACCATGCCCAGTGACTGAGCCCAATCAGGTAAGGCGGTGTAGTGCAGATGGTGCGGGCCGGCCCACATGTAGGTGGAGATCAGCGCCCAGAAGTGCACCACGGACAGCCTGTAGGAATAGATGGGGCGCTCCGCCTGTTTCGGGATGAAGTAATACATCATGCCCAGGAAACCGGCGGTGAGGAAAAAGCCCACGGCGTTATGTCCATACCACCACTGCACCATGGCATCGATGGCCCCCGGATAGAAGGAATAGGATTTCGTCAGGGCGACCGGCAGGGCCAGGCTGTTGACCACGTGCAGCACCGCGATGGTCAGAATGTAGGCGCCATAGAACCAGTTGGCCACGTAGATATGCTTGACCTTGCGTTTGACAATGGTGCCGAAAAACACCACAGCGTAGGCAACCCAGACCACCGTGATCAGCAGGTCAATAGGCCATTCCAGCTCGGCATATTCCTTCCCGGAGGTGAGTCCGAGTGGCAGGGAAACCGCGGCCAACAGGATAACCAGGGTCCAGCCCCAGAAGGTAAATGCAGCCAGGCCGCCACCGAACAGGCGGGCTTGGCAGGTACGCTGTACCACATAATACGACGTGGCAAACAAGGCCGAGCCGCCAAAGGCAAAGATCACCGCATTAGTATGCAGCGGACGCAGGCGACTGTATGTTAGCCAGGGGGTATCAAAGTTCAGTTCGGGCCATACCAGTTGCGCGGCGATGAGCACACCGACGGCGACGCCGACTATGCCCCAAACCACGGTCATCACTGCAAACTGGCGAACGACCGTATAATTATAAGTATTTACAGTTTCCATGGGTCATCCTTCTTACTTTTTTATGTTTGTACGAGATTGAAAATCCCGCAGGGAATTTTGCCAGCAGAAATTTATCTCAACTAGTGGATCATATGATCCAGATCAAATAATAGCTGTATTTTTTGCGACAGGCAGGGAACTTTTGTGTCTGTTATCTGACACCCGGGGAAAGGCCGAACTCAGGAGGCGGTATTGGAGGTGTCGTCCTCGTTCTTGTCTTCTACGGGACCGCAACGATTGCTCAGAACCTGCAGTTGAGGGAGATTTAGAATCTGGATGTGCTTGCGTTCCACAATAAGCAGTTGCTGCTCCTGGAACTGGCTGAACAGGCGGCTGATAGTTTCCACCGCCATGCCAAGCAGGTTGGCGATGTCATTGCGCGACATACTGAGGTTGAACTCGGTGGCCGAATAACCCCGGTCCTTGTAGCGTTCCGAGAGCTGAATCAGAAAGCTGGCCAGACGCGATTCCACTGGCGCGCGCGCCAGCAAGGCCATATGGCAGTGCTCGTGCTGTAGCTCCTCGCTCATCAGGCTCAGCAAATGGTGGCTCAGGCCTGGAATTTCCTGGCTGAGGATTTCGAGACGTTCGTAGGGGATTTCGCACACACTGACGGTTTCCAGCGCCTTGGCCGAACAGGTATGGATTTCACGACTGATGGCGTCCAGGCCAAGCAGCTCGCCGGGCAGGTGAAAGCCGATGATTTGTTCCTGACCTTCTTGATCGGTGGTGAATGTCTTGAGGGAGCCGGCCCGCACCGCAAACATGGAGCGGAAGGGATCGCCGAGGCGATACAGGTACTCGCCCTTTTCCACCGGGCGGCGGCGCTTGATGATTTTATCCAGCTTGCTGAGATCCCCGTCCCCCAGACCCATGGGCATGCAGAGTTGGAACAGGCTGCATTTCTGGCAGTGGGAGCGAATATCTTCCAGTTTTACAATGCGTTCTTGAGACATTTACTGTTCGTCGATCACGGTTAAAACCAAGGTTGGAATGTCACGATTCCATAAAATCAAATATACTGTAAACATTCCGGATTAAACAGCGGATTGTTAACATATTGACCCCAATCAAGATAATTCTTTTTAGTACAAGTTAATAATTTGAGGTTTTTCTGAACTTTATTTCTCCTGCACAGTTTCCCCCTTCCCGAGATAACGGTATCCTATTTATATAAACAAACCTTAATGAACCAGCTGCCGGCATACATGCCGGAGCGCTCGGAGAGTAAAACATGGCTGATCGGACGGCCACCGTAAAACGAGATACCCTGGAAACCCGGATTGAAGTCACGCTGAATCTGGATGGCAGCGGGAAAAGTGAGTTCAACACGGGTATCCCCTTTCTGGAGCACATGCTGGACCAGGTGGCCCGCCATGGCATGCTGGATCTGTGGATCCAGGCCAAGGGGGATTTACACATTGACGCCCATCACACGGTCGAAGACGTGGGCATCACGCTGGGCCAGGCGTTTGTTGAAGCGGTGGGCGATAAGACAGGACTTCGTCGTTATGGTCACGCCTACGTGCCACTGGATGAAGCCCTGTCCCGCGTGGTCATTGATTTTTCCGGTCGTCCGGGTCTGGAATATGGTGTTGAATTTCCACGGGCGCGCATTGGTGATTTTGATGTAGACCTGTTTGCTGAATTTTTTCAGGGCTTCGTTAACCACGCCAAGGTGACCCTGCATATTGATGTGATCCGGGGTGATAATGCCCACCATATTGCCGAGACGGTGTTCAAGGCATTTGGTCGCGCATTGCGTATGGCCCTGGAAATTGATCCACGAATGGAAGGAATCATGCCTTCAACCAAAGGCAGCCTCTGATTCAGAGGCTGCCTGTTTCTATTACACCTCTTAGTTCACAGAATAGTCATGAGTCGCGCTGCTGTTATTGATTACGGAATGGGTAACCTTCACTCGGTGGCCAAGGCACTGGAACAGGTGGGCCACGGTATTGAGGTGGACATTACATCAGATCCGGGGCGTATTCTGGCTGCAGAGCATGTGGTGTTCCCCGGTGTGGGTGCGATACGGGATTGCATGGCTGAGATTCGACGCCTGCAGCTGGATGCGGTTGTGCATCAGGTCGCGGAAGCCGGTACGCCTCTGCTGGGTGTGTGTGTGGGAATGCAGGCCCTGATGAGCTGGAGTGCCGAGAATGAAGGCACCGAGTGCCTGGGTATCTTCCCCGGTAAAGTGCAGTCTTTCGGTGAAGACCTGAAGGATCCGCTTAGTGGTGAGCGCCTCAAGATTCCCCACATGGGCTGGAACCAGGTGCACCAGGTTATGTCCCATCCCATATGGCATGGCATTAGCCAGGACGCGCGGTTTTATTTTGTTCACAGTTACTATGTCGAGCCGGCGAGTCCGGAAGTGATCGCCGCCTCAAGCAGCTATGGTTTTCCCTTTACCGCGGCCGTGGCTCGCGATAATGTGTTTGCCGTGCAGTTTCATCCGGAGAAAAGTCAGTATGCGGGTCTGAAACTGTACGAGAATTTCCTCAACTGGGACGGCAAGTCCTAAAACCAAATGAGAGTTCTGACATGTTGCTGATACCTGCCATCGACCTGAAAGACGGCAAGTGCGTGCGCCTCCGCCAGGGGCGCATGGAAGATGAAACTGTATTTTCTGATGATCCGGTGGCCATGGCGGGCCGTTGGGTGAAAGCAGGTGCACGTCGCTTGCATATCGTGGATCTCAATGGCGCCTTTGAAGGCAAGCCCGTCAATGCCGGTGTGGTCAATGAGATCGCGGCGGCTTACCCGGATTTACCAATCCAAATCGGTGGCGGTATCCGCGATGAGGATACCGTGCAGACTTATCTGGATGCCGGCGTGGCGTATGTGATTATTGGCACCAAGGCGGTGAGTGCGCCGCATTTTGTCAACGACCTGTGCCTGGAGTTTCCCGGCCATATCATTGTCGGCCTGGATGCCAAAAACG
>CBDUOW010000092.1:0-6317 GCA_965368945.1 uncultured Gammaproteobacteria bacterium | reverse complement strand
TCAAGCGCCAACGTATACGCAAAAAGCTGCAAAAACAGCAGAAACTCGCCATTTAGTCCCTGGTTACCGGGAACTGGCCGCTGGTATTTTTATGTCCTCGCAACACGCCTCCCGCCACCCTTCGCTACGGATAATTTTTGCCGGCACCCCGGACTTTGCTGCCGAGGCCCTGGCCGCGCTGATCGATACGTCCCATGAAGTCGTGGCTGTTTACACCCAGCCGGATCGACCTGCCGGGCGGGGCCGCAAACTTAAACCCGGCCCGGTCAAGCAACTGGCACTGCAGCATCAACTCCCCGTCCTTCAGCCGGTGTCACTCAAGACGGCGGAGAGCATTGAAGAATTCCGCGCCATTGAAGCTGATGTCATGGTGGTCGCGGCTTACGGCCTGCTGCTGCCACCCGAGGTAATACAGATTCCCCGTTATGGCTGCCTCAACATCCATGCCTCGTTGCTGCCACGCTGGCGAGGTGCCGCCCCCATTCAACGCGCCATCCTCGCCGGTGACACACAGTCCGGGATCACCATCATGCAAATGGATGCAGGCCTGGACACAGGCGCCATGCTACTGAAAAAGTCCTGTCCCATTACTCAGGAAGATACCAGCGCCAGCCTGCATGACCGCCTTGCTACCCTGGGTGCCCAGGCTATTGTTGAGGCTCTCAATCAACTTTCTGACCTGAAAGCCTTGCCCCAGGACGAAAGCCAGGTGACTTATGCCAGCAAACTTTCCAAATCAGAAGCTCTGATTGACTGGCACCGTTCGGCAGAGGACCTCGACCGCCTGGTTCGCGCCTTTAATCCCTGGCCGGTGGCACAAACCACTGTCAACGGACAGACGTTACGTATCTGGGCGGCTCAACCGCTGACTGAACAAACGGAGGGCGCTGCTGGCACGGTCATTCGGTCCGAGAAACAGGGTATTGATGTGGCTTGCGGCAATGGCGTATTGCGAATAACCCGCTTACAACCCGCTGGAAGCACGCCAATGGATGCGGCCGCTTTTCTCAACGGCAGGCCTGATATGCTCCCCCCGGGCGCACAACTTGGCGATTAAAGCACCTGCACTCTCACCTCGCCTGGCGGCTGTTCAGGCCATCAGCCAGGTGTTGCGTAACCGTCGTAACCTTCCCGACGCCCTGGAGGGACCTCTCAGCCGCGTTCCCGATGATCGGGATCGCGCCCTGGCTCAGGCAATGGCTTACGGGGTAATGCGCTGGTACTGGCGCCTGGACTGGCTTCTCACACAACTGCTGAAGGCCCCGCTTAAACCTCGTGACGTGGATATCCAGGCCAGTTTAATGCTGGGCCTCTATCAGCTCATGGAAATGCGTATCCCGGACCACGCCGCCGTGTCAGAAAGCGTCAAGCTGGCCAGCCAATTGAAAAAAATCTGGGCCAAAAGCCTGGTGAATGGAGTGCTACGAAACTTCCAGCGTCAGCGCGAGATGCTGCTAAACCGCATGGAACTGGATCCCGTGGCCCGTAGCGCCCACCCGCCCTGGCTGCTGCAACTGCTGCAACAGGACTGGCCGCAAGACTGGGAATCAATCACCGCGGCCAATAATACAAACCCACCGATGACCCTGCGCGTCAATCCGGCACAGCACAGCCGGAATGCGTACCAGGACCTGTTGATGGAAAACGGCATCAGCTGTGAGCCTGCACGCCACACGGAGTATGGTCTGACACTCGCCCAACCTGTGGGGGTTGAGCAACTACCCGGCTTCAGTCGCGGTGCCGTCTCAGTGCAGGATGCCGCCGCCCAGCTCGCCGCCCAGGTGCTGGATGCTCAGCCAGGGGAGCGGGTGCTGGATGCATGCGCCGCGCCAGGCGGCAAGACTGCACATATCATGGAACGTCAGCCCGCCCTCAAGGAGCTGCTTGCTCTCGACATCAGTGACGAGCGACTGCAACGGTTGAATGAGAACCTCAGCCGCCTGCAAGTGAGCGCAACCACCCGTGCCGGCGACGCAGTCCAGCCTACCCTCTGGTGGGACGGACAACCCTTCGACCGTATCCTGCTGGATGCCCCCTGCAGTGCCAGCGGGGTAATACGCCGCCATCCCGATATTAAATTGCTTCGCCGTGCAGAAGACCTGTCACAACTCACACAAACCCAGGCGCAAATCCTCAGCGCCCTATGGCCCTTGCTCAAGCCAGGGGGTATGCTCTTGTATGCGACCTGTTCCGTGTTACAACAGGAAAATTCACAACAAATACAACGCTTCCTTGCCAAGCATGCTAATGCCCGCCTTACACCCATCAAAGCCGACTGGGGCCATGATCAAAAGACGGGGCGACAAATACTCCCTGGCGAGGACGGAATGGATGGATTCTTTTATGCCTGTATTCACAAGGCATGACATGTGGTATTTCAGACGCCGTTGGCTGAGTGTGCTGCTGGCAGGATGCATGGCGCTGCTGCCCATCCAGGCAAGTCAGGCGGAGCACGCCTTTATCATTAAATCGCTTGAAACCAAACTGGAACAAGGCGTTTACCAGCTCGACAGTCGCATCGAATACCGTTTATCGGAGGAAGCCCTCTCTGCCCTGAAAAGTGGTGTGCCGTTTTTGATACTGATGGACATCGAGGTAGAACAGGTTCGTTGGTACTGGAATAAAAACCTGGCGGAACTGGAACAGGGGTATTTGTTGCTGTTTCACGCCCTGTCAGAGAAATTCATTGTCCATAACCTGAACAGCGGGGTTCAGGATCACTACTCTTCACTTAACGCCGCCCTCAACGCTCTGGGGCAAATCAGCAACCTGCCACTGATAGATTCCAAATTGCTGGACCCGGAAATGCGCTACCAGGTCAGGATGCGCACCTATCTGGATATTGAGTCCCTGCCTGCACCAATGCGACCACTGGCCTATATTTCATCTGACTGGCAACTGAACAGTGACTGGGTTTCATGGCCATTAACACAGTAATCAAGCGCCTTTTTTCCGGCAGTACGCCGATTGTGGCACTGTTTGTGCTGCTGCTTATGTCGCTTTATCTGATGAGCGATGCCACCCATAACTCCGCCCTGTTTGGCAAACTCTATTCCCTCTTGCTGGGCATCAACCTGCTGGCCATTGTGTTGTTCCTTGGGATGATCGGTAAAAGTCTCTGGTTGTTGGTGCGGCAATATCGTCAGCAAATTGCCGGCTCCCGTCTTACCGCCCGCCTGGTGATCATGTTCGTCATACTTTCCGTCACCCCGGTGAGCGTCGTGTATTACTTCTCGCTGGACTTCCTGCAACGGGGCATCGATAGCTGGTTTGATGTGCGGGTAGAAAATGCCCTTAACGACGCCCTCGAACTCAGCAAAACGTCACTCGGAGTCCGAATGAACGATCTGCTGGAAGAGAGCGAGGAAATAGCCCGTGACCTGCTGGAAACCGGCGACGAAGTGGCCGCCCTGACCCTGAATGACCTGCGAAACGAGAGTGGAGCGAATGAGTTAACCCTGTTTGGCCTGAATGGTCGCATCATCGCTTCCAGCAGCGCCGAAACGGATAAACTCTTACCGGTACAGCTCGATACCAGTACCCAATTACTTCTTCGACAGGGCAAAAGCGACGTCGGTCTGATTCCCCTGAAGGACACCGGTCTGCATATTCGTGTGGCGGTGCCGGTATCCGGTAGCGACTCCCTCAAGGAAACCCGAATCCTGCAGGCGCTCTACCCGGTACCGGGTCAGATCAATACCCTCGCGGCCAGCGTCCAGTCCGCTTTCGGCAAATACCGCGAAGTCGTCTATTTACGATTACCGCTTAAATACAGCTTTATTTTGACGCTTTCGCTGGTACTGCTGCTGAGTATTATGATGGCGATCTGGTCTGCATTCTATGCCGCCCGCCGCCTGGTGGCCCCCATATCAGACCTGGTTGAAGGAACACGCGCCGTGGCTGCGGGTGACTATGAAAAGCGCTTACCCCTTCCCGGTCGTGATGAACTGGGCTTCCTGGTTCAATCCTTTAATGAAATGACACACCGCATCGAGCTGGCCCGCAATGCGGCGAGCAGCAGCCAGAAACAGGCCGAAGCCCAGCATGCTTATCTGGAAGCCGTGCTGGCCAACCTCTCCTCAGGTGTCTTGACACTCGACACCGAACATTGTTTACATACCAGCAACCCGTCGGCCAGCCAGATTCTGGCGATTGATCTCCAGCACTACCACGGCCATTCACTGGAACAGCTAATCGCCGACCGACCCGCGTTACAGGCCCTGGTGGAAGCTATTTATCAGAACCTGGAGGCAACTGAGCGTAACTGGCAGGAAGAAATTACCCTTTTCAGCCGAGGCGGTCGCCAGGTACTGATGTGTCGCGGCACCCCCCTGCCGGACAGCAGCGACATACCTGGCGGGACTCTCATCGTGTTTGAAGATATCACCACCCTGGTTCAGGCACAGCGAAACGCCGCCTGGGGGGAAGTCGCGCAGCGCCTGGCCCATGAAATCAAAAACCCATTGACCCCCATCCAATTGTCGGCAGAGCGATTACGCCATAAGTATCTGCATAAAATGGCTAAAGCCGACGCCGGCGTTCTGGATCGGGCGACCCATACCATTGTGCAACAGGTCGAAACTCTCAAGGAAATGGTCAAGGCTTTTTCGGATTATGCCCGCATGCCCACGCTACAGCGAGAGAACGTGGATCTGAACAGCATCATCAAGGAAGTGCTGGAGTTGTATCAGGGAGGCGATAACAAGGTCCGTTTTTCGCTCGAGCTGGACAACAGTACACCGCATATCGATGCTGATATTGGACGTTTACGGCAGTTGCTTCACAACCTGATCAAAAATGCCCTGGAAGCCATGGATTACAAGGCAGGTGAACTGCTGATTTCCACCCGCTGTGCCGAAGAGCATGCCTGCCGGTATGTGGAGTTGAAGATCAGGGATACCGGCCCCGGCTTTCCTGATGATCTCATCGGCCAGCTTTTCGAACCCTATGTCACCAGCAAGCCCAGGGGCAGCGGTCTGGGGCTGGCGATCGTCAAGAAAATTGTCGAAGAGCACAGCGGCATGCTGGAGGCAGAAAATATTGAAGGCGGTGGAGCCTGTGTTGTAATACGCTTACCGGTACTCAGTATGGATGCCGATAACGAAAAGCCGGAAACACAGGACGACAAACAATATTCCAACGATGACAATGCCGCAGCCTGATCCAAATACCGCGAGTTCACCGGTCGAGAATGCCCGGGCACCCTATATTCTGGTTGTCGATGACGAACCTGATATTCGTACCCTGTTGCAGGAAATCCTGGTGGACGAGGGTTATGAAGTGGATATTGCCGAAGATGGCAGTCATGCCCGCCAGGCGCATCGGGCACGCCGACCTGATCTGGTATTACTCGACATCTGGATGCCGGATGTCGATGGCATAACCCTGCTAAAGGAATGGCGTGAAGAAAGCGGGCTGCCCATGCCGGTCATCATGATGTCCGGGCACGGTACCGTCGAGACCGCGGTCGAGGCAACACGGCTTGGCGCCTATGATTTCATCGAAAAACCGCTTTCCCTCGCCAAATTATTGCTCACAATCGGGCACGCTCTGGAAGCAGACAAATTACATCGAGAAAACCAGGGGCTGCGTCGCCTCAGCCATACAAGCAGTGAGCCTCTTGGTAAAAGCGCCACCATGCAGCGCCTGCGCGAACAGATTAAGCGCGTAGCGGAACATGATAGCTGGGTGTTGTTATATGCTGAACCCGGCTGTGGAATTAATGTGGTCGCCCGTTACCTGCATAATCACAGCGCCCAACGCGAACGCCCCTTTATCGAGGTCAATGTAGCCTCCCTCACTGCTGAAACCTCGGCTCGCGATCTCTTCGGCATGGAAGAAGGCGACAGGGTCCACTACGGCCTGCTTGAACAAGCCAACGGTGGCACGCTATTACTGCATGATATCGCCGACATGGATTCGGCCACGCAGGGTAAACTGTTTTCGGCACTGGATACAGGCACTTTCCAGCGTATCGGTGCCGACAAGCCCGTTGAACTCTTTGTTCGAATCATAGCCGCCACCCACCAGAATCTTGAGACACTGGTGGATCAAGGCCGCTTTCGCAAGGATCTTTATTTCCAGCTCAACGTGGTCCCGATCCAGGTTCCCTCTCTGCGCAATCATTGCGAAGACATACCGGAATATCTAAATTACTTCACCCGACTCTATGTGGATCAGGAAGACCTGCCCTACCGTAAATTCAGTACCGCGGCACAAAACCGTTTACGTAACTACGACTGGCCAGGCAATGTGCGGGAACTCATGAACCTGATACAACGCCTGCTGATTGTCGGAACAGGGAGCGAAGTGGATAT
>CBDUOW010000091.1:0-6352 GCA_965368945.1 uncultured Gammaproteobacteria bacterium | reverse complement strand
GCGGGGACAATTTCACCGATTTGCATCGCGGTTTCGCCTTCCGATTGCAGAATATCGAGCGTTTTACCAGCTTCACTGGCGTCCACCACCAGCACCATGCCAATTCCACAGTTAAAGGTGCGATACATCTCATCGTCTTCAATATTACCCTCACGCTGCAGCCACTCGAAGATGGCCGGTTGCTGCCAGCTCCGGGTATTCACCCTCGCCCCTGTATCGACGGGCATGACACGCGGCAGGTTTTCCAACAGCCCGCCGCCGGTGATATGCGCCAGGGCGTGAACATTGACCTGTTCAAACAGCTTCAGCAACGGTTTGATATAGATACGGGTCGGTTCCAGTAAGCGTTCACCCAGGGTCGCCCCATCAAATGTTGCACCCAGGTCGGCGTTACTTTTCTCAATAACTTTGCGAATTAATGAATAACCATTGGAATGCGGGCCGCTTGAAGACAGGCCGATGAGGACATCGCCGGCTTTGACCCGGCTGCCGTCGATAATACGGTCCTTTTCCACTACCCCGACACAAAAGCCGGCCAGATCGTAGTCTTCGCCTTCGTACATGCCGGGCATTTCAGCGGTTTCTCCCCCGATAAGGGCGGCACCAGCCTGCAGACAGCCGTCACTAATTCCCTTGACCACATCACTGGCTGTCTCAATGTCCAGCCGGCCGGTGGCGTAGTAGTCGAGGAAGAACAGGGGTTCAGCCCCCTGGACGATCAGGTCATTGACGCACATGGCGACCAGATCGATGCCAATGGTGTCATGTTTAGCCAGTTCCATGGCGAGCCTGAGTTTGGTGCCCACCCCATCGGTACCGGAGACCAGTACGGGTTGACGGTACTGGCCGGGGATTTCAAACAGGGCGCCGAAACCACCAAGTCCGGCCAGAACGCCTGGGCGACGGGTGGCGGCAGCTAATGGTTTGATGCGTTCAACCAGGGCATTGCCGGCATCAATATCGACGCCGGCGTCACGGTAGCTGAGAGACGGCTTGTCGTCAGAACGGGAGGATGAGGCCACAAAAGACTCCTGCCTGTGGAAGTTTGAGAATAACCGCAGCATTTTGTTACGGAATCAGTGCATAATATCGCAGGCGGTAGTTTATCAAGTCACTGCGAGAGGCGAAATGTCGGTGGCACTCGAATCAACCTATTTCAATGATAAATTTAGGAAAATCTAGTATGCGAGGATGGATGACCCTGGTAGCCCTGTTGTTTACGTTACCACTACAAGCCGAGGTAATTGAGGATCTGTACCTGGCGACAATACCGGTAGAAAACCAGGATCGGGATGCGCGCCAGGAAGCCATCCGGACCGGCCTGAGCCAGGTACTCGTGAGGGTTACCGGCAGTAACCAGGTTTTGACGGCCCCGGCCATCGAGGCCGCACTGATTCAGCCGACCCGCTATGCGCAGCGGTTTCGTTATCAGAAGCAGGACGTGGACGGGAAGAAACAACAGGTGTTGTGGATGCGTTTCGATGAGGGCGCGATCACCAAGTTATTAACAGATAACCAGATGCCGATGTGGGGCCATACCCGCCCAGCGACCTTGTTATGGCTGGTTGTGGATGACCGCCGCAAACGCACCTTGATCAGCAATGGCAAACAGGCTGAAGCCCGGCTTATTATCGAAGAACAGGCCAAACTTCGTGGTTTACCATTACGCTTACCGCTTTATGATCTCACGGACCGTGCCAACCTCAGCGTGGCGGATATTTGGGGAAACTTTGAAGAAGCGATATTACGGGCATCCAGTCGTTACCAGACGGAAGCCGTTCTGGTGGGGCGTGTTTATCGGACTGCCTCCAACAGTTGGAGCGGGCGATGGACCCTTTACACTGAAGGTCGGCAGCAAAGCTGGCAAACCAGTGGTGAGTCTCTCGAGGTGGCGATCTTGCCCGGTGTCAGTCAGACGGCGGGAATTCTTGCCCAACGCTATGCCCAGGTAGACAGTGCCATTGGTTCGGATCAACTTCGGGTGCAAATCAAGGGGGTCAGCGGTTTAGCGGCCTACACCCGTGTGGTCAAGTATCTTGATTCCCTGGATGCGATCACCCAGGTGCAGCCACGCAGCATTGCTAGTGACAGTGTGGTCTTCAGCCTCACCAGTCGGCGAGGGCAGCTAGCCGTCGCCCAGGCGATTGCGCTGGGTCATACCCTGGTGGTTGAGTCCTCACCGCCAACTTCCCTTCCACGTCCTCCTGCGGGCGAGAAGAATCCGGACAGCATGAAGCCCGGGGCCAATCTGGTGTACCGTCTGGTACCGTAATCGTTTTGATTAGTGATACCTGAATTCGGAGCAGGGTAAGAAATGCGGGCCAGTTCCATTCCTAACGTGATTAGTACCCTGCGTATCCTGCTGGTGCCGCCGGTCGTCTGGAGTATGCTGGATCAGCGTTGGGATTTGGCTTTACCTCTGTTTTTAATCGCCGGCTTGTCAGATGGTCTGGATGGGTTCCTGGCCCGACGTTATCACTGGACCTCCCGCCTCGGAGCAATCCTTGACCCCATTGGCGACAAATTATTGATGGTGTCCAGTTATCTGGTCCTGGGTTGGCAGGGGATACTACCTTCCTGGCTGGTCGCGCTGGTAATTTTGCGGGATGTGGTGATCATGACCGGCACAGTCTTGTACCGGTTTATAGTTGGTGTGGTTGTGTTCGAACCGATCCTGTTGAGCAAGATCAACACCGTGTGTCAGATCCTGTTAATTACTATTGCGCTGTGTGTCCTGGTGGGCGTGGAAATGTTTGCAGTCTTGCAGACCCTGCTCATCTATATCGTGCTGGTAACCACATTGAGCAGCGGGTTGGCGTATGTTGTGCTCTGGACGCGGCGCGCTGCCGTCATGAGAGTTAAAGCACCATGAATGAACTCTTGACGATTGGATGGGGTGTCACAATCCGTGTCCCCGGCCCCGGATACTGTGGGAAATGAATGACCGCATGGCGGTTGAACACCCCCAGCTTCCGCTAGGTATTGGTCTGAAGGACGCCGCTACCTTTGATAACTTCTATCCAGCCGGAAATGAACTGCTACTGCAGGCCCTGCAGCAGGGTAATGATACGATGCTATACCTTTGGGGTCCCGCAGGCAGTGGCAAAAGCCACTTGCTGCAGGCACTTTGTCATGCGACAGCAGCCAATGGCCATTCTCCGGTCTATCTTCCGTTACAGGAACTCGTCTCGCTCTCAGCGACTTTACTGGAAGGGTTGGAACAGCAAGCCCTGATTGCTGTTGATGATATTCAAACAGTGGCGGGTCTATCCCACTGGGAAGAAGGCTTGTTTCACCTCTACAATCGGGTCCGCGATTCCGGTCACCGCCTGGTGGTCAGTGCCACGGCTGCGCCGGCTGGCCTGGCACTGACGTTGCCGGATCTGGTATCCCGCCTGGGATGGGGGCCGGTGTTTCAGTTAGCGGTGCTGACAGACTTCGATAAGCGGGCCGCCTTGCAGTTACGTGCGCATCGTCGAGGACTCGAAATGGGGGACGAGGTGGCCGAGTATTTGTTGAGGCGTTGCCCGCGAGACATGGACAGTTTGTTCAATTTGCTGAACAGGTTGGATCAGGCTTCGCTGGCTGCCCAACGGCGCCTGACGATTCCCTTTGTGCGTCAATTGCTCGATTAACTCAGGACGGTTTTTGCTTTAATTCCCGCCCCCGCAGGCGGGCATAGAGTACCGCTCCGGTATAGAACGTCACGCTAGCCAGCACTTCCAACAGCGCCCACATTCGAACGGGTGGGTTGGCATAAGCTTCTACCACCCCGTGAATGAAATAAAGCAGGATCAGGAAACTGCTCCAGGCGTGAGTATAGGGACTGCCCTTGAGGAGGCCTTTTAAGGGAAACAACAGTGGCAGCAGTAGCAGGATCAATAACAACGGGGCCGGTTCCACCAAGCCATACCAGGTCGATAACACAGCCACCAGGGCGAGATAGCTGAGCAGCGTCAGCTGGCGAGAAAATTTGATCAGGTTCATGCGTTGGTGACGCGAATCAAGCCCGCTGCCAATTGCGCCATGGCCGTTTCGGCCAGACGTTTGCCCATGGCCTGACACAGGTTGATTTCATCCTCGCTCAGAGGGAGATTGCTGTCCTGCCCGGCCAGGTGGCTTGGGCCATAGGGGGTACCCCCGGTTTGGGTACTCAGGAGGGTAGTTTCGCTGTATGGCAATCCCAGGTACAACATCCCGTGATGTAACAGGGGGAGTAGCATGGTCAGCAAGGTGCTTTCCTGCCCGCCGTGCAGGCTGGAGGTGGAAGTAAAGGCGGTCGCGGGTTTACCGATTAGCGCGCCCTGTAACCAGAGTGGGCTGGTGGAATCGATGAAATATTTCATGGATGCCGCCATATTACCGAAACGGGTGGGACTCCCCAGTGCCAGCCCGACACATTCCTGAAGATCCTCGAGAGTGGCATAGGGTGGGCCGGATTCGGGTATTGTATCTTCGCTTGCTTCACAGACTGTGGAGACTTCCGGCACCGTACGTAGACGGGCAGTACAGTTCGCAACCTGTTCTATGCCACGGCCGATTTCACGCGCCATTTGGGCGGTGGCGCCATGACGGCTGTAATACAACACCAGGATCTCAGCCATTTTCAAACTACCTCCAGTACATTTTCCGGAGGCCGGCCAATGGCGGTACCTTTGTCGGTGACCACAATCGGACGCTCAATGAGTTTGGGGTGTTTCAACATAGCTTCGATCAGTTCATCATCGGAGAGGGAGAGATCGTCGAGGTGATTTTCCGTATATTCATTCTCTTTGTGGCGCATTAAATCCCGGGGTGACAGTTGCAATTGGGAGAGAATATTTTTCAGAGTCTCTTTATCCGGTGGGGTTTTCAGGTATTCGACTACCTCAGGCTCAACACCGTGCTCCTGCAATAATTGCAATGTCTGGCGTGATTTGCTGCAACGGGGGTTATGGTAAATTTTAACCTGCATTTATTTCTCCTGTCAGCGAGATTCGCATTCTACCGCCTGTTTCCTTGACAGCCTATAGGACGGGTGATACTTTGCCGTAGGTTGATTGCCGCGACATCATAACAATCCGAATGCTCCGTTTGCTGCACCAATTTCCTACCCTGATTAGCAGCCTTATTTTGCTGTTGTTGACCTCTTGTGCTACCACACCCCCTGTGCAAGAAATGAGCAATGCTCGCCAATCGATCCAGGCTGCGGTAGACGTCGGCGCAGAAATTCATGCTCCTGCCGTGCTTGCCCAGGCGCGCAACTTGCTGGATGACGCGAGCCGTGAACTGGAGGCCGGTAACTACCTTCTGGCACGTGACTATGCGGTGCAAGTCAAGCAGCTCGCTATACAGGCGCGACAAACATCGTTGCTGATGACGCGGCAAAAAGAATAATTCCTCACGCAGATGGCTGTTATCAGATATTTCGCTGCGCAACAGCGATTGGCGAAATTGATGGAATCACGCTATAGTCTAAGCGGTTCTTGCGATACCACAAATTGATGAAAATTAAGGCCAAAGTCGGCAAACTAATGATGATTTTTGTGAAGGCGGTTCCTTGACAGTGTGTTTTAGGCAGTGCTAGTTTCTGTATAACGAAAGTTGTGGCCGAACTGCTACAATTTAATAGAATATCAATAACTTGGGAGTGGATAAAAATGAAAAAGCCCACCGCAATCAAACACCTGGGCCTGATGCTGTTGGTAAGCAGTTTTGCCGTTGGTTGTGCCAGTACAACTGAAGAAGCGCCACCAGAAGAACCGGAGGTTGTTGAGTCTGCACCGGCACCGGTTGTAGAAGACTCGGGCACTATGAATTATGAAGTTTCTCGTGGGGACAATCTGTGGGACATTTCAGGCAAACCGAGTGTGTACGCTGACCCTTACCAGTGGCCCCTGATCTTCAAGGCAAACAGTGATCAAATTAAGGATGCCGACCTGATTTATCCGGGGCAGGTATTGACAGTTGACACTGCGCCATCGTCATCTGATGTGAGTGCAGCAGTTCAGCATGCCAGGACACGCGGTAGCTGGTCTGTGGGTGAGGTTGAGGAATCCGACCAGGCGTTCCTTGGTCAGTAAATCTTTATCAATTGTTGTTTTGGAAGGGCCCCGCTGGGGCCCTTTTTTATTGTCTGGCATAGGGTTTCTGGTTAGCTGCAATCTGACTATTACGGTTATCAGGCTGGCTGAATCCTTCTGCTGAACGATATAATCCAGGTTAACTTTTGGATAATAATGAAGTTAGGCGGGTATAGTTTGAAAAAACTCGAAGGAATGTTTGAGGGTCTGCTGTGGAACAGTTGCCTGGTGGTTATTGCCGCCGTTGTCGCCAGTCTGCTTACCAGCATCGGAGTGTTCTATGTGGCGAC
>CBDUOW010000090.1:0-6363 GCA_965368945.1 uncultured Gammaproteobacteria bacterium | reverse complement strand
CATTAATGTCCAGTCTACGGAGTCGAACCTTGCCGCAGGACCTGGTGGTGTTTGGGGAAGTGGGTCTGGCCGGGGAAATCCGTCCGGTACCCAACGGGCAGGAACGACTCATGGAGGCGGCCAAACACGGCTTCAAACGCGCCCTGGTTTCCAAGGCCAATGCACCCCGCAAGGATATCAAGGGGCTGGAAGTGATTGCGGTCACCCGGCTGGACGAAGCCCTGTCGCTAAGCTGGTAGCGTTTCGTCTAGTCGTTAAACTTTGCCAGTTCCGCCAGCTCCCGTTCCATCAGCTTCTCATCACCCAGGTTTAACTCGACCAGACGATGCAGGTGGGTTGCCGTGTCGAGATCCATATTCTGATACTGAAAGCCAATCCGGCCATCTTCCATATGTACTATCGAGGCTTCCATTTGAAGTTTAATATCGCTGCCAGCGGCAGTAAGTGACAACTCCAGCTGGTAGGTCTTACTGACTTCAACAGTAGAGGCTTTCGGTTGGGTTGTCAGTGCCCCTTTCAGACTGATATCAAGAAGTTGGGCAATATGGGTAGAACCGTCCTGTGGATCGCTAATCCGTACTTCAGCATCGAAAGGAATCCGGCTGAAATGGCGCTGTTCCTTGAAATTCGACATGCTGATTTAGTCGAGGAAGAACTGCATTTTAATATTTCCGATCTGGACGGTATCGCCATCGATGAACTTGTAACTGTGAGTTCCGATCGGTTTATTATTGACCATAGGGGGCTTATCTCCTTCCAGATGTGACAGGAAATAGCCGTCATTGCGGCGGGTAATTACCGCGGTGGCGACACCGGGTTTACCCAGATTGGTCATGGCACGATTGAGACTGATTGTCTTGCCCAGGTTTTGACCATTCATGATTTGCAACCAGGCGAGTCGCTTGCCTTCAGGAGCACTTATCGTCGGTGTTGGGGTGCTCTGCTCCGGGGTTGTTGTCTCCGAACTGGTTTTACTTACCAGTTCCATTGGTTCGATATCAAGCTCGAGGTCGAGTGCTTCAGTTAATTCCGGTACGGATTCGTATTGGTAAGTAAGCAAATGCTTTCCTACCCGAATGACATCTCCGTCTTTCAGCATTTGTTTGTTGATGCGTACATTATTGATAAAGGTTCCAGCCTGGGTGTCCAGATCAACCAGCACCGAAGTATCGCCCTGGGTATCAATGCGTGCATGTTGAGGCTGGATGGCAAGGCTATCAATATGCAGTTTGCATTTTGGATCGTTGCCGACAAGCATACTGCCCTTGAGTACAGGGAACACCCTTAGCACGGTCCCTTTAAATGACAAGGTCAGTTTAGACAAGTTGAAACCTCAAAAACTCTATATTTATCTGGGCATTATAGCTTGGTACTAATGCGCCTGTACAACTCCGTCTTACCATGGCGAGAGTGAGCTGAGAGGGGAAGGTTAACGTTCCTGTGTTGAGGGCTAAGCGTCGGCCTGCTTGGAAGGGCTGGATTTTTTCATGCGAGGATCAATACGGACCGTTTTCACCGTATTCTGGCTGGTTTGTACAATTTCAACGGGATAGCCACCCAGCAGCATGCTGGTGCCCGGATCGGGAATATGCTCCAGGTATTCGATAACCAGGCCATTAAGGGTTTTCGGACCCTCGGTAGGGAGGTTCCAGTGCAGGAGTTTGTTAAGGTCACGCACGTTGGTGCTCCCATCGACCAGATAGGATCCGTCCTCCTGTAAATGGATATCCTTGCTGCTGGCCGCAGGATCGGTGGTAAATTCGCCGATGATTTCTTCCAGAATGTCTTCTAATGTGATTAAGCCTTGAATTTCCCCATATTCGTTCACGACCAGGCCGATGCGTCGACGTTCTTTCTGGAAATTGATGAGTTGCGTATTGAGCGTTACCCCTTCGGGGACGAAATAAACATCCCGGATCAAATCACGAAAGTCATCCTTGCTGAACTTGTGTTGTTGAAATAACCGAATGGTGCGTCGCAGGTGGACCAGGCCGATAACATGATCAATATCATCTTCATATACAGGCAGGCGGGTATGCTGGCTTTCGGTGAGTTGTGTAACGATGTCTTCCCAGTCATCGTTAATATCGATACCCACAATTTCATTGCGGGGGATCATAATGTCCTCGATCGTGGCCTTTTCCAGGTCCAGGATGCTCAACAGCATTTTCTGGTGACGTCGGGGAATCATGCTGCTGGCTTCATTCACCACGACGCGTAGTTCTTCGCTGCTGAGCTTCAGGTTGGCGCCATCCTCGGAATTGACGCCCAGTAGTCTGAAGATACCGGCGGTGAGCTTATTAATGACCCAGACCACGGGATAGAGGATCTTCAATAAAGGCGACAGGATCAGGGAAGAGGGCAGGGCAAATCTTTCCGGATGCAGGGCGGCAATTGTCTTGGGTGTGACTTCCGCAAATATCAGGATTACGAAAGTGAGAATGCCGGTTGCCACGGCGATGCCTGCCTCGCCTAGCAGTCGCAGGCCAATTATTGTGGCAATGGCTGAAGCAAGAATATTGACGAAATTGTTACCGAGCAGGATCAGGCCGATCAGTTTTTCGGGTTGATCCAACAGGCGCTGGGCACGAATGGCGCCCTTATGTTTCTTGTCCGCCAGATGGCGTAACCGATAACGGTTGAGGCTCATTAGCCCCGTTTCGGAACCCGAGAAAAAACCGGAAGCGATAATGAGAAAAAAAAGTGCGCCGATCAACACACTCAGGGGTATCTCGTCCAAGAGAAGGATTGCCTCAAGTAATTACAGGAATAGTATTACGACGCATCAGCGCCTGGACTGTCAAGTTTTCGTGACAGGTTTAGGGGTTTTACTGTTGTAATATCAATTGAATGACGAACTTGCTGCCAAAGTAGGCCAGCATCAGCAGGAAAAAACCGCTGATGGTCCAGCGAATCGCGGTACGGCCACGCCAGCCGAAACGCCAACGACCAAATAGCAAAATGCCAAAAACAAACCAGGCCGTCACGGACAAGACGGTTTTGTGTACCAGGCGCTGGTCAAGGATGTTCTCGATATAAGGCACGCCGCTCAAGAGGGAAATGCTCAGCACAATGAAACCGAGCCCGATCATCTGGAACAGCAGTGTTTCCATAGTCTCCAGTGGCGGCAGGGCGCGAATAAAGCCACCGGGATGCTTGTTATGCAGATGGGTATCCTGAATGTACAACAAGATGGCCTGGACCGCGGCGATACTCAGCAGGCTATAGGCCAGGATAGAGATCAGGATATGAAACTCCAGGCCTGCCCCCAGGTTCTGTGAAAGGTAATGCCCTTCCGGATTAAGCAGGCGCAGGCCCAGCATTAAGGCGGCGGCAGGGAAAACAAAAATACCTAAACTTTCAATAGGTTGCGTAAATGCAGCGGAAATAAGCAACAGGGCGACCAACCAGCCGACCAATGACAGTACCGCAAAAAAGTCCACATTCAGGCCCTGTGGTGTGAGCAGGCCCTGGTAGACCAACCAGCCATGCAGCAGTATGGCGATGACAGCCGGTAGCAATAATTGGAAGCGCGGCAGAGCGGCGACCGAAGCGTGACCGTTGAGCTTTAACAGCAGCAGAATTCCGCTGGTCAGATACAGAACAATGGATAGGATGCCAGTGATGATCATAATTTCAATGTGGTTATTGCCCCTTTAGCGAGATAATGACATAACCGCTAGACTGATAGAAAGAGAAAATTCTGTTTCCATGCGTAATTACATCAGGCCGGAAACGGGTGAGCAAGCGGCGCTGATCCGTAACGATCCGTGAGGTTATGACTTGTGACCACTATAACATTTTGTTTTACTTGCAAGTGGCATGATCTTGTTAACCCGTAGATATCCATCCTTGAAAAAGTGCAGGTAATGCACCGGCTTCAACTAAACATAAAGCAATAAAACAGGATCTGCGATAGGGCGTGGGACGTAACTGAGTGGAACTTGCTGTCCGGCAGACTGATGCCGGTCGGCATTGAGGGTAACAAGGTAAAATTTGGAATAGTTATGGAACTGACGGTATTAGGATGTAGTGGCGGTGTGGGTGAAAACCTGAGGACAACCACTCTGCGGTTTAATCACCAGGTCCTGATTGATGCCGGCACCGGGCTGGGTGATTTGAGCCTGGCTGAGATGCAGCAAATCCGCCATATTTTCCTGACCCACTCCCATCTGGATCATATTTCCAGTATTCCGTTCCTGCTGGACACCATTTTTGATCATATCGAGGAACCCATCGTAATCCATGGGCAGGATGCGACCCTGCAAGCGCTTCGCAACCATATCTTTAACAATATTATCTGGCCGGATTTTGCGACGTTGCCAAACCGCGCCAACCCCGTAATGCGCTACCAGGTCATGGAGCCGGGGCAGATTGTCGAAGAAGCCGGTTTACGGATTGAAATGATCCCGGTTAATCACGTTGTGCCTGCTGTGGGGTATCGGGTGGAAACCGCCAACAAGGTGTTTGCTTTCAGTGGGGATACCAGCACCAATGACTCCTTCTGGCAGGCATTAAACAAGTATGATCAACTGGATGTATTGATTGTCGAGGCCGCTTTTCCAAACCACGATATCGACCTGTGCCGTCGTGCCGGTCACTATTGTCCGCAATTACTGGCGGAAGATATTGTCAAATTGCGACACCAGCCCGACGTCTACATCAGCCACAATAAGCCGGGAGATGAGGACGAAATATTTCGCGAATGCCAGGAAGCGATCACCAGCCACCGCGTCCACCAGCTCAGCACCGGTGCCAAGTTCACGTTATAATGCCCCCCTTCTGTCCGTAAGCACGGGCTGAGCTTATTTTAATTCTCTTGTGAGGAACCATGTTTGACGGTCTGAGTGAACGTCTTGGCAAGACAGTGCGTAATCTGCGCGGTGTCGGGCGCCTGAGCGAAGATAATATCAAGGACACTTTGCGTGAAGTGCGGATGGCCCTGCTTGAGGCCGATGTCGCCCTGCCGGTAGTGAAAGCGTTCACGGAACATGTGCGGGAACGAGCGGCGGGTGAAGAGGTAACCAGGAGCCTGACCCCCGGCCAGGTTTTCGTCAAGATCGTGAATGACGAGCTGGTTCACCTTATGGGTGAAGCCAACGACAGTCTTAACCTCAATGCCGTGCCACCAGTGGTAATCCTGATGGCGGGTCTGCAGGGCTCAGGTAAAACCACCACTGTCGGCAAATTGGCGCGCTGGTTGAAAGAAACCCAGAAAAAGAACGTCATGGTGGTGAGTGCGGACGTTTACCGACCTGCGGCGATTGAGCAGTTAAAGACACTGGCAGCTGAAGTAGGGGCTGAATTCTTCCCCAGCAGTGCCGACCAGGATCCCGTGAAGATTGCCAGTGATGCCTTACAGGAGGCCAGGGTGATGCATGTGGATGTACTGATCGTCGATACGGCCGGTCGCTTACATATCGATGATGAAATGATGGCCGAAATCCAGCATCTGCATGAGGCAGTTATGCCGGTGGAGACCCTGTTCGTGGTCGACAGTATGACCGGCCAGGATGCCGCCAACACCGCCAAAGCCTTCAATGATGCTCTGCCCCTGAGTGGCGTGATTCTGACCAAAACCGATGGTGATGCCCGCGGCGGTGCCGCCTTATCCATTCGGCAGATCACCGGCAAACCCATCAAATTCCTGGGTGTGGGTGAGAAGTCTACAGCGCTGGAGCCGTTTCATCCGGATCGGGTGGCGTCCCGTATCCTGGGTATGGGCGACGTGGTTAGCCTGGTCGAAGAAGCGCACCGTACTATCGACCATGACAAGGCTCAAAAGCTGGCCACCAAGATCAAGAAGGGCAAGGGCTTTGATCTGGAAGATTTTCGCGAGCAATTCCAGCAACTTAAGAAAATGGGTGGCCTAACCAGCATGCTCGATAAGCTGCCCGGCATGCCGAATATGCCCAAAGGGGCCATGAACCAGGTGGATGATAAGCACCTGGCACGCATGGAGGCCATCATTAACTCCATGACCCGGAAAGAGCGCCGCTTCCCGGATATCATCAAGGGTTCCCGCAAGCGCCGGATTGCGGCTGGATCCGGCACCCAGGTCCAGGATGTCAATCGCCTGCTCAAGCAATTCACCCAGATGCAGAAAATGATGAAGAAGATGGGCAAGGGGGGCATGGGCAAGATGATGCGCAATATGAAGGGCCAGTTGCCTCCGGGCATGATGTAAGGTCAAATTCGTATTAATTGGGCCGAAATCTTCTCTAAGCCCTTCACTTTTCCGCCATTTTCAGTACAATGCGCCCTCTTTAGTAAGGCTGTCCGGTCATGTGCTGTGACGGCCTGAATTTATTGGTTTTAACGAGGATTTATAATCGCGATGGTAACCATTCGTTTAGCCCGTGG
>CBDUOW010000089.1:0-6432 GCA_965368945.1 uncultured Gammaproteobacteria bacterium | reverse complement strand
ACCCAGCGCTACGGCACCTGCAATACCATGGAAACCTTGCTGGTGAATCAACAGGTGGCCAAACAGGTATTACCGCAACTGGCTAAACTGTACCAGGACAAGGGGGTGGAACTGCGGGGCGATGAAGCCGTCTGTGTCATTCTCAAGGACTGTAATGCCGCCACGGCTGAGGACTGGGATACGGAATACCTTGCGCCGATCCTGTCCATTCGTGTGGTCGAGGATCTGAACGCCGCGATCGAGCATATTCATCAGCATGGCTCGGGTCATACTGAATCGATCATGACCCAGGATCTGGAGCGGGCCCGCCGTTTCCTGGCGGAAGTGGATGCCAGTTCAGTGATGGTCAATGCTTCGACCCGTTTCGCCGACGGGTTCGAGTACGGTCTGGGGGCGGAAATCGGCATCAGTACCGATAAAATTCATGTCCGCGGACCGGTTGGACTCGAAGGCCTCACTTCGCAGAAATATATCGTATTGGGTGATGGCCATATACGCGAGTAATCGACTTCAAGTATACGCTGGTCAGTTAGACTACCCCGGCCAGGCGGCATGATAGGTATCTTCGGCGGGACCTTTGACCCGGTGCATTTCGGGCACCTGCGTCCCGCGCTGGAAGTGCAGCAGGCACTGGGGCTAAATCAAGTTCGATTTATCCCTGCGGGCCAGCCTCCCCATCGTGAAACGCCCTATGCTAGCACGCCCCAGCGGCTGTCGATGTTGCGGGCTGCCATCGAGGATCAACCCGGCTTTGTGGTGGATGAGCGGGAACTGCGGCGCGAAGGTCCTTCTTATATGGTGGATACCCTGGCTTCACTGCGTGAAGAAGTCGGCCAGACACCGCTGTGTTTGATTCTCGGCTACGACGCGTTTCTGGGATTGCCCGGCTGGCATCAGTGGAACAGCTTGATTGAACTGGCACATTTGGTGATTACCCATCGGCCGGGCTGGAACCATGATGAGCTGGAGGATGCGTTGCAAAGCCTGGTGAAGCAGTGCGAAACAGGAGTTGAACGGTTGTCAGAACAAGCAGCGGGTGGCTTGCTGTTTGTTCCCGTCACGCAACTTGATATATCAGCCACCATCATACGTGAACAAATTCGTGCCGGACAGGATATACGCTACCTGTTACCGGACACGGTTTATCGGATCATTAGAGAGCAGAAGTTATACAGGTAATTTGGAAATTATGTTGAATAGAGAACAATTACGAGATCTGGTTGTCAATGCAATTGAAGATGTTAAAGGTGTTGATATTCGTGTGTTTGATGTGCAGGACAAGTCGAGTGTTACCGACATCATGATCGTTGCCAGCGGTAACACGGCGCGACAGGTCAAGGCCTTGGCGGATAATGTCATCGAGAAAGCCAAACATGCCGGGGTGCAACCCATTGGTGTGGAAGGTGAAGTACATGGTGAATGGGCCCTGGTCGATCTGGGTGACGTTGTAGTTCATGTGATGCAACCTGCCGTGCGCGATTTTTATAATCTGGAAAAACTCTGGGGTGAGGATAGCCCTGCAGCGGTGCATAAGCACCAGTAAGTCCATCGACGGCGATGCAGATCCATTTGATTGCGGTGGGTAACCGCATGCCAACGTGGGTAAGTCAGGGTTATGAGGAATTTGCCCGTCGGATGCCGTCGGAGGTTCGACTGAACCTGATCGAAATTCCTCCCGCCAAACGAACCAAGGCCGCTGATATCAAACGCCTGGTCAGGCAGGAAGGCGAACGCATGTTGGAGGCTTTACCAAAAAAATCCCTGGTGGTGGCATTGGATGTGATGGGCCGGCAATGGCGTACCGAGGAGCTGGCACAACAACTCGGTGACTGGATGTATGAAGGTCGTGACATTGCGTTGCTGGTAGGCGGCCCTGATGGACTGGCCCCGGCCTGTCGTGAGCAAGCCGACCGAAGTTGGTCACTGTCACCACTGACCTTTCCTCATCCATTGGTTCGAGTCATAGTGGCGGAGCAGCTCTATCGGGCAACAACGATATTGAAACACCACCCCTACCACAAGTAGTTGCCACTGCAGGTTGCTGTTTTATGTAGGTAGAACGAAAGAAGATTGTAAGGCCGGTTAAGCGACTTATTTCATGGCAGCACCATTCGATATTTACCTGGCGTCGGCGTCACCGCGCCGGCAGGAATTATTAACCCAAATCGGTGTTCGGTTTGAGTTGTTGAAGGTAACTGTCCCTGAAGTTCCAGCAGCGGGTGAGATGCCCCAGGACTTTGTGCAACGTGTGGCGCTTGAGAAAGCGAGAACCGGTAAACAGTTGCTTGCACCTGATGATCCGCACCCCGTATTAGGTGCAGATACGACGGTGGTGGTAGATGATTGTATTCTCGGTAAGCCTGCGAACAAGGATGATGCACTTGCGATGTTAACCAGCCTGTCAGGACGCAAGCATCAAGTAATATCAGCGGTCGCGCTGGTAGCAGATAATGAAGCAATCAGGACTAATATCAGTCAGGTTACTTTTGACAGCTTGAGTCGTGAACAAATTCATGCCTACTGGAACAGTGGCGAATGTCAGGACAAGGCGGGAGCGTATGCCATCCAGGGTCGGGCCGCCATGTTTATTCAAGAATTACAGGGCAGTTACTCCGGCGTAATGGGGCTGCCATTGTATGAAACAGCCACGTTATTAAATGAATTCGGCATAAAATTATTGCGATAACTGATATGGTTAAGAAAAGAAATGTATCGAGTGTTTTCTTCACATTCGATAATAATGTTATTTAAAACACAGTGATTCGGGTCACGTATCACGCATTCCAGTTGTGTAGTGATCTGGGCTTTACGCTAATTTAATTTACAAGGGCCTGGCCAAGAATGAGTGAGGAGTTGCTAATCAATGTTACACCGCAGGAAACGCGGGTTGCGTATGTGGAAAACGGTGTTTTACATGAAGTCCACATAGAACGTGCCCGGCGTCGCGGACTGGTTGGTAATGTTTATAAGGGCAAGGTCAGTCGAGTCTTGCCAGGGATGCAAGCCGCCTTTATTGAAATTGGGCTGGAACGCACGGCTTTTCTCCACGCCTCGGATATTGTCCAGACTGCAGCCGAGAAGCACGAAAATGGCATGCGGTCAACTGAGACGATTATGGAACTGTTGCGCGAAGGACAGGATGTTATTGTGCAGGTGGTAAAGGACCCAATGGGAACCAAAGGGGCTCGCTTGACGACCCAGGTTTCCATCCCATCACGCTACCTGGTGTATATGCCCGGCGCTGATCATATCGGGGTGTCACAAAAGCTTGAGGATGAAACGGAGCGTCAACGACTGAAAGATATCATTAGCCAGTATGCCGGTGAATTCGATCAAGGCGGTTATATTATTCGTACCGTGGCGGAAGGTGTTGATGAGGACGCCATTTACAGCGATATGCAATTCCTGCAGAAACTCTGGAGTGCAATCAAGGAACATAGTGAAACTGATGCCAGCGGCAGTTTGATCCACGAGGATTTACCGTTGGTGATGCGTACCATGCGCGACTTGAGTGGTAGCTCCATCGAGAAAGTTCGTATTGACTCAAATGAAACCTTCAACAAGGTACACAAGTTTGCTAGTAAGTTCATTTCTGAGCTGGCAAATTGTATTGAGTACTATCCGGGCGAACGACCGATTTTTGATATCTATGGTATCGAGGATGAAATTCGCAAGGCACTGGAGCGCAAGGTAACTCTGAAGTCAGGCGGTTATCTGATTATTGACCAGACCGAAGCCATGACCACTATTGATGTAAATACCGGGGCATTTGTCGGCCACCGTAATCTGGAAGAGACGATATTCAAAACCAACCTGGAAGCAACCCAGGCAATCGTGCGCCAGTTGCGGTTACGTAACCTTGGAGGCATTATTATCATCGATTTTATTGATATGCTGGATCTGGAGCATCGCCGCCAGGTTCTACGTGCGTTGGAGAAGAATCTGGAACGAGATCACGCCAAGACCCATATCAGCGAGGTATCCTCTCTGGGGCTGGTAGAGATGACCCGTAAAAGGACGCGGGAAAGTCTGGAGCATGTGCTGTGTGAACCTTGTCCAACATGTAATGGGCGAGGTTCGTTAATGACGGCCGAGACTGTTTGTTATGATATTTTCCGCGAAATTATGCGAGAGGCCCGGCAGTTCGAGGCACAGCAGTTTCTTGTGCTGGCGGCGCAACCAGTAGTAGACATGCTGCTGGATGAAGAATCTACCAGTGTGGCGGAGTTGGAGGAGTTTATCGGTATTCCTATCCGCTTCCAGGTTGAGTCGGAGTATATCCAGGAACAGTTTGACGTTGTATTGATGTGAAACGGATTTTACCGTCAATTCAAAATCAGACATTAGCGTTAAAGATTAAAATGATAATAATTTCAACGGCAGTGGCATGATGACAGAAAAGTTGTCCATTCGAAAACGCATACGCCGCGTCGTTTTGTATTCTGTAGCTACCATTGTAGTAACTGCAGCCGTGTTGTTTTCCCTGGCACGTGTTCTGATATCTGACGTTAAGGCATACCATTTAGATATCGAACAGATTGCCAGCGCCTTCCTTGACCACCCGGTAAAAATCGAGTCCATGGATGCCCGTTTTGTTGGTATGACGCCAACCCTTGTTTTTGATCGAGTGCGATTGCTGGATAAAGCAGGTAAATCCGAGTTGGTTAGTTTTGAACAGGCGCAACTGGGAGTAGCTATCCTGACCTCATTGCGAGAGGAGAGAGTAGTACCGAAAAAGCTGGTCATTGAGAAAATAAATCTGGCCATTACGCGCAAGAAAAATGGCAAAATCCGGATTCAGGGAATCGATTTTCCACAGCTTGATGAAAACTCATCGCAGCCCAGTGGCGGACAAACCAACGAATTGGCTGATTGGTTATTTCGTCGTGGTCATATAGAGCTACGCCATAGTAGCGTGATTTGGAAGGACATACAGCGTGGCGGTGTGATACGTCAATTCGATAATGTCAATTTACAATTAATAAACGATGGAGACGAGCATGCCCTGAGCGGCAAGATATCATTGCCTTCGAAACTCGGTAACCAGCTTGAGTTCGTACTGGATATTAAAGGTGATATTCAACAATCCGCCAATTGGGACGGAGAGTTCTATTTGCGTGGTGACGGGATCAATCTGGCCGAATGGCAAAAAGAACTGCCAAAGAAGAAGGGCTTTGGAGTAAGCAGCGGGATTCTGGAAATTAAGCTCTGGGGGGAGATGCAAGCAGGCCGTCTCACACATCTCAGTGGTGATGCCAAAGCATATAAAATTTTGGCCAAGGCGCCATTTGTAAGAGGGACTGTCGATTTCGAAATGCTGGGCGGTTTGTTCGATTATCAAGCCAGCGATCGGGAACAGGTGTTGGCCATAGATCGTTTGCAGGTGATACGCAGTAACGAGGTGTGGCCGGTAAGTCGAGTCAGTCTGCATAAGCGTATTTCTGAAGATGGTGAGCCCGATGAGGTTGAGTTGTTGGCAGATCGGTTCCGTTTGCAGGACATCACTCAGCTGCTGCTGAAAACCAAATTTTTGCCACGATCCCAATATAAGCGATTACAGCAAATGCAACCGCAAGGTGAAGTGCGGCAGCTGAATTTGCGGGTGAAAACTAAAAATAATGATTTTTACACACCTTTTTTTCTGCAGGCAGAGTTAGAGCAACTTGCAACCCGGCCTAGCGGCAAATTGCCCGGGATTAGCGGGATTAATGGCACAGTATGGACGAATGCCGATCAAGGGCAACTCAATATGCAATCCGGCGCTGCAAACTTTGATGCACCGAGACTATTTCGCGCGCCACTCAAGTTGCAGCAGTTGAATGGCACGCTGCATTGGTACAAACAACCAAAAGGTTGGCAATTTCTGGCAGATAATATTTATGCCGCTAATCAGGATCTAAAAACGGTCAGTAGCCTGCAGCTTGATGTTCCCACCACAGGTAGTTCGCCATACTTTGATCTGCAAGTCGCGTTCACTGAAGGCAATGCCAGCCAGGCAAGCCCTTATTATCCTGTTCATATAATGCGCCAGCCACTGGTCAAATGGCTGGAGCAGGCAATTGTGGGGGGGCATGTCACACAGGGTGGTGTTATATTTAATGGTCGATTAAGTGATTTCCCATTCAAACAGCAACAAGGTCAATTCCTGGCGGATTTTTCCGGTAAGGATTTAGAGCTGGCCTATTATGCAGGTTGGCCACACCTCACAAAGGCCAATGCTAATCTTAAAATTTCATCTAATGGTGTGGCAATTGATGTGGCAAGCGCCAGATTAATTAATAGCCAGGTCAGTAATACAAATATCAATATCAGCAACTTTGCGTTACCGGAATTGAAAATTACGGGGAAGCTGGATGGTTCAGTGCATGATGTGGCGCGGTTTCTGGTTGAAAGTCCGCTGGCGTCTAATGCCGGCAAGTTTGTTAAGCAGCA
>CBDUOW010000088.1:0-6451 GCA_965368945.1 uncultured Gammaproteobacteria bacterium | reverse complement strand
GGGGTTTCAATAATTGAACCATCCGGCTTGGCCATCAGACCACGCATACCGGCCAATTGACGAATCTGTGCCGCACTACCACGGGCACCAGAGTCCGCCATCATGAAGACGGAGTTAAAGGACGGCTGCTTGACCGTATTACCATCCCGATCAACAACATCTTCCGTTCCCAGCTTGTCCATCATGGCCTTGGCGACCTGGTCGTTGGTGCGCGACCAGATATCCACAACCTTGTTGTAGCGTTCACCATAGGTCACCAGACCAGAGGTGTATTGCTCTTCGATTTCACGAACTTCTTCTTCGGCCGAGCCCAGAATGGCGGGTTTCTCTTCTGGTATCACCATGTCTTCAACCCCGAAGGAGACAGCGGCACGAGTTGAATAAGAAAAGCCCATATACATCAAGTGATCGGCAAAGATAACGGTATCTTTCAGACCCAGTACGCGATAGCAGGCGTTGATCAGGCGGGATATGACCTTTTTCTTCATATCCTGATTCACCATATCAAAGGTCAAACCATCGGGGACAATATCCCAGATCAGGGCACGTCCAACCGTGGTGTCCTTAACACTCACAGTTTCCGTGCGATTTCCCTCATCATCAATCTGCACTTCCTTGATGCGGACCTTGACCTTGGCCTGCAAATTAACCGCCCCATTGGCATGGGCGCGTTGCACTTCCTTGATATCGGCGAACATCATGCCTTCACCCTTGGCATTAATGCGTTCCCGCGAGAGGAAATACAGTCCTAATACCACGTCCTGTGACGGTACGATGATCGGCTCACCATTCGCCGGTGACAGAATGTTATTGGTAGACATCATCAAAGCACGTGCTTCAAGTTGTGCCTCGATTGATAACGGCACATGCACTGCCATCTGATCGCCGTCGAAGTCGGCGTTGAAGGCTGTACAGACCAGCGGATGCAATTGAATTGCCTTGCCTTCGATTAATATCGGTTCAAAGGCCTGGATCCCCAGACGATGCAGGGTCGGCGCACGGTTGAGCATCACCGGATGTTCACGAATCACTTCTTCCAGAATATCCCAGACTTCCGGTCCTTCGCGTTCAACCAGTTTCTTGGCAGCTTTGATCGTGGTAGCCAGACCGCGGCGTTCCAGTTTGCTGAAGATAAATGGCTTGAACAGTTCCAGCGCCATTTTCTTGGGCAGACCACACTGATGCAGTTTCAGGGTCGGACCAACAACGATCACGGAACGGCCGGAGTAATCGACACGTTTACCCAACAGGTTTTGACGGAAGCGACCCTGCTTGCCTTTAATCATGTCAGCCAGTGACTTGAGCGGGCGTTTGTTAGAACCGGTGATGGCACGACCACGACGACCGTTATCCAGCAGCGCATCAACTGACTCCTGCAGCATACGCTTTTCGTTGCGTACAATGATATCCGGCGCATTCAAATCCAGCAGACGGCGTAAACGATTATTACGGTTGATGACACGACGATACAGATCATTCAGATCCGAGGTCGCAAAGCGTCCGCCTTCCAGCGGCACCAGAGGACGCAGCTCGGGCGGTAGAACCGGCAATACGGTCATTACCATCCATTCCGGTTTGTTACCGGAGCCCAGGAAAGCCTCGATCAACTTGAGACGCTTGCCGAGTTTCTTGAGCTTGGTTTCCGACTTGGTGGCACCCATGTCTTCCCGAACCTGGGCCGCTTCCTTATCCAGATCCAGTGAACTCAAGAGGGAATGCACGGCTTCCGCACCCATGCGGGCGTCGAATTCGTCGCCGTATTCCTCGATCGCTTCCAGGTAAGATTCATCCGTCAGGAGTTGACCGCGCTCCAGCTCGGTCATGCCGGGCTCAATCACTACAAATGCTTCGAAGTACAGTACGCGCTCGATATCACGCAAGGTCATGTCGAGCAGCAGACCCATACGGGAAGGCAGTGATTTGAGGAACCAGATATGTGCGACCGGGCTGGCCAGCTCAATATGGCCCATGCGTTCCCGCCGTACCTTGGCAAGCGTCACTTCAATGCCACATTTTTCGCAAATCACGCCACGGTGTTTGAGGCGCTTGTACTTACCACACAGGCACTCGTAATCCTTGACCGGCCCGAAAATTTTGGCACAAAACAGACCATCACGTTCCGGCTTGAAGGTACGATAGTTTATGGTTTCCGGCTTCTTTACTTCACCGAATGACCAGGACCGGATTTTCTGTGGTGAAGCGAGACCAATACGAATCGCATCGAAATCTTCGATTTGACCTTGCTGCTTGAGGATCCTAAGTAGATCTTTCACTTTGCACTCCTGATAAATAAGTTCCGAGTTATAGGCTGCGAGTTACGAGGTAATCATCTCTTCCTTGTAACGCTCTCCTGGCTCTCGTCCCTTGAATTTAGTCCTGCTGCTCCAGCTCAATATCAATACCGAGCGAACGGATTTCCTTCAGTAACACATTGAAGGATTCCGGCATACCGGCTTCCATCTGGTGATTACCGTCAACGATGTTTTTGTACATCTTGGTTCGACCGTTCACATCATCTGACTTGACGGTGAGCATTTCCTGCAAGGTGTAGGCGGCGCCATAGGCTTCCAGCGCCCACACTTCCATTTCACCGAATCGCTGACCACCAAACTGGGCCTTACCACCAAGCGGCTGCTGGGTGACCAGGCTGTACGGTCCGGTTGAACGCGCATGCATCTTGTCATCCACCAGATGGTTCAGTTTGAGCATGTACATGTAACCCACGGTAACCTGCCGCTCGAACGGCTCACCGCTACGACCATCGATCAACGTCGTCTGCCCACTGGTGGGGAGATCAGCCAGTTCCAGCAGTTGTTTGATATCAACCTCGTGAATACCATCGAATACCGGCGTTGCCATCGGCACGCCCTTGCGCAGGTTGCGTGCCAACTCAATGATCTCTTCATCGCTGAAAGACTTGAGATCCTCGTGACGACCTTCACTCTTGTTGTAAATTTCATCCAGGAATTTACGCACATCAGCGATCTTCTGCTGGGTCTTGAGCATGGCATCGATCTTCTTGCCCAGGCCTTTGGCAGCCCAACCAAGATGGGTTTCCAGTACCTGCCCTACGTTCATACGTGACGGTACGCCCAGCGGATTCAAGACGATATCCACCGGTTCGCCATCTTCGGTATGCGGCATATCTTCTACCGGGACGATCATGGAGATGACACCCTTGTTACCATGACGTCCAGCCATCTTGTCACCGGGCTGGATACGACGCTTGACCGCCAGGTGGACCTTGACCATTTTCAACACACCCGGTGCCAAATCATCACCGGTGGTCAACTTGCTGCGTTTTTCCTCGTATTTGGCATCGAAGTCTTTGCGCAGTTGTTTAATCTGTTCACCAATGGCTTCCAGCTGTGCGTTGGCTTCGTCATTGCGCAGACGAATTTCAAACCATTTCTCACGCGCCACTTCTTCCAGGTAGCCTTTGGTAATCTTGGAGCCACTCTTGAGTTTGTCGGGACCACCATCTGCCAGTTTTCCGATCAACATGCTTTCAACACGCTGGTAGGCATCGTCTTCCATGATACGGCGCTGATCATCGAAATCCTTACGGATACGGGCCAGTTCCGATTCCTCGATCGCCTTGGCACGGGTATCCTTCTCCAGGCCATCACGGGTAAAGACCTGCACGTCGATAACCGTGCCTGCCATACCGGAAGGGACACGCAATGAGGTGTCTTTAACATCAGATGCTTTTTCGCCGAAAATGGCACGCAGCAGTTTTTCTTCCGGCGTGAGCTGGGTTTCACCCTTCGGTGTCACCTTGCCAACCAGAATATCGCCCGGTTTTACTTCAGCGCCAATATAGACGATACCGGCCTCATCCAGTTTGGACAGGGCGGACTCGCCGACATTGGGAATATCACCGGTGATTTCTTCAGAACCCAGCTTGGTGTCGCGTGCGACACAGTTAAGCTCTTCAATATGAATAGTGGTGTAACGGTCTTCCTGTACCACACGCTCCGATACCAGGATGGAATCCTCGAAGTTGTAACCGTTCCACGGCATGAACGCCACCAGCATATTCTGACCCAGAGCCAGCTCACCCATATCAGTTGAAGGGCCGTCTGCCAGCACATCACCGTGCGCAATTATGTCGCCCGGCTTCACTAACGGACGCTGGTTGATACAGGTATTCTGATTGGAACGGGTGTACTTGGTCAGGTTGTAGATATCCACCCCCGATTCACCAGCGATGGTTTCATCATCATTGACCCGTACCACAATACGACCGGAGTCCACTGAATCAACCTTGCCGCCACGCTTGGCTACGACGGTGACGCCGGAGTCAATTGCGACCGTGCGCTCGATACCGGTGCCCACCAGGGGTTTCTCGGCCCGCAGGGTCGGCACAGCCTGGCGCTGCATGTTGGAACCCATCAGGGCGCGGTTGGCGTCATCGTGTTCCAGGAAGGGAATCAAGGCCGCGGCCACAGATACAATCTGTTTCGGAGACACATCCATAAAGTCGATGCGATCCGGTACCGCCATGGTAAATTCATTCATATGCCGGCAAGGTACCAGTTCATCGGTTAATTTACCCTTGGCATCCAGACCGGCATTGGCCTGGGCGATAACAAATTCACCTTCATCAATCGCCGACAGGTATTCAATCTCGTCGGTTACCTTGCCATTCTTAACCTTACGATAAGGCGTTTCCAGGAACCCGTAGGAATTGGTCCTGGCATAAACGGATAAGGAATTGATGAGACCAATATTTGGACCTTCCGGTGTTTCAATCGGGCATACACGGCCATAGTGTGTGGGGTGCACGTCACGCACTTCAAAACCGGCACGCTCACGTGTCAAACCACCCGGGCCAAGCGCAGAGATACGACGCTTATGCGTCACCTCTGACAGCGGGTTATTTTGATCCATAAACTGGGAAAGCTGGCTGGAACCAAAGAATTCCTTGACTGCAGCGGATACCGGTTTGGCATTGATCATCTCCTGCGGCATCAGGTTATCTGATTCCGCCAGGCTCAAACGTTCTTTCACCGCCCGTTCAACTCGCACCAAACCCACGCGGAACTGGTTCTCGGCCATCTCACCAACAGAACGTATACGGCGGTTACCCAGGTGATCGATATCATCCACCACGCCACGACCATCACGAATATCAATCAGCACCTTCATCACATCCAGAATGTCATCATTGGTCAGGATGCCTTCGCCGGTTATTTCTTTGCGACCTACACGACGATTGAATTTCATCCGCCCTACCGCTGACAGGTCATAACGATCTGTGCTAAAGAACAGATTGTTAAACAGGTTTTCAGCTGCGTCCTTGGTCGGCGGCTCGCCCGGTCGCATCATGCGATAAATTTCGACCTGGGCTTCCAACTGGTTAGTAGTGGTATCAATTGCCAGGGTATTGGAAATATAAGCCCCGTGATCCAGGTCATTGGTAAATATGGTCTGGAATTTGCTGATACCCGCTTCCTTCAACAGGGCCAAACGTTCTTCCGTGATCTCATCATTTGCCTGGGTAATGACTTCACCGGTTTCCTTATTTATGATGTCATGTGCCAGCACCTTGCCATACAGATACTCATCAGGCACTTGCAGGGCCTTGATGTTAGCTTTCTCCAATTCACGAATATGCCGTGCGGTTATGCGACGACCTTCTTCAACTAATACCTTGTTCTTGATCTTGAGATCAAACGATGCGGTTTCACCACGCAGACGTTCCGGTATCAAGTCCAGGGAGTAACCGTCTTTAGTAAGATGGATGTCGTTCTTTTCAAAGAACATATCGAGCATTTGCTCGGTGTTGTATCCCAGTGCGCGCAACAAGATCGTGACCGGCAATTTACGGCGCCGATCGATACGGGTGAACAGGCTGTCCTTGGGATCAAATTCGAAATCCAGCCAGGAACCGCGGTACGGAATCACTCGCGCGTTGAACAACAGCTTACCGGACGAATGGGTCTTGCCCTTGTCGTGGTCAAAGAACACACCCGGGGAACGATGCAGTTGGGACACAATAACGCGTTCAGTACCGTTGATCACAAAGGTACCGTTATCTGTCATGAGTGGTATTTCACCCATGTAGACTTCCTGTTCGCGAATATCCTTGACCGTTGGGTTCTTCGCTTCCTTATCATAGATAACCAGCCGCACCTTGACTCGTAATGGGGCGGAATAGGTTACACCACGCATCTGACATTCCTTCACGTCAAATGTCGGGGTGCCAAGGCGATAACTCACGTACTCGAGTGCCGCGTTGCCTGAGTAACTTACTATGGGGAAAACGGACTTAAAGGCGGCGTGCAAACCACGCTCCTGAAGTGCACTTTCAGCAATATCCTGTTGTAAAAAATCACGATAGGATTCTTTTTGGGTTGCTAACAGGTAAGGTACTTCTAGAATGCTGGCACTACGGCCAAAATCCTTACGAATCCGTTTCTTTTCAGTGAACGAGTATGCCATTGGA
>CBDUOW010000087.1:0-6465 GCA_965368945.1 uncultured Gammaproteobacteria bacterium | reverse complement strand
CCCATGACAGCGGGAATACCGAGGGCGCGCGCCAGGATGGCAACATGGGATGTGCTTGAACCTCGCACCGAGATCACACCGCACAGGTTCTGCGATGGCACCTCTGCGAGCATCGAGGCAGTGATTTCCTCACCAACCAAAACTGTTCTCGGGGGAAATTCCCTTGATTCCTGCTTGTTTTGCTGCAAATACATCAGCACCCGTCGACCCAGATCCCGAATATCCTCCACCCGCTCGCGCAGATAGGCATCCTCCATCTGGTTGAAAACCTGCTCATGCTCCTCGATTGTTTCGCGCAGGGCGCCGGGGGCCCAGTTGCCGGCCTCGATGCGACCGCGGGTCACACCGGTAAAGGATTCGCTATCTAACATCAGAGAGTAGACATCAAACAAGGCTCGCTCTTCTGTCGGCAATTTGTCATGCAGCCGTGAAGCCAGGTCTTTCATGTCCTTTTTCACCGCATTGATGGCGGCGTTAAAGTTGATAATCTCAGTCGTGACGTTTTCCACCTCGCGGTTGGGAATAGCCCGAATATCAGCAAATGGATACATCACGCAGATTTTTCCGATGGCGATACCGGGCGCGCCCGGTTGGCCCAACAGGGCACGACTGCTGTCGCCCGAATCCGGCTTATTATCCAGACCCGCCAGGTCACCGCTCACCTCGGCATGGGCGATAGCCCCGGCCAATTGGGCCGCCATGGTAATCAACAGGGTTTCATTATCTTCATCAAAATGCATCTTCGCGTGGCGTTGCACCACTAATACCCCAACCACATCACGATGATGGATGATGGGTACGCCAAGAAAGGCATGGAAATGTTCTTCCCCAGTGATTGGAAAATAGCGGTAACGCGGATGGGACGGAGCATCATCCAGATTCAGTGGTTCGGCCCGCTTTGCCACCAGGCCCACAAGGCCCTCACCCGCGCCAAGTCGCACCTGACCCACTGCCTCGGGTTGCAGACCCTCGGTGGCCATCAATACATAGTGTTCGTTATTGGAATCTGCCAGATAGACAGAACAGACATCTGCCTCAATGATCTGCTTGATACGCTGCACAATAATAGTCAGCGCCTCCTCGAGATTTCGAGCGACATTTACTTCCTGGATAAGGCGACGTAGTGTGTCGAGCATATTCCTTTCAATAGGGACAGTGGCAAAGGCGATATCCGTCCAGTAAGCCGGTAACGCGGTTTATACCTTGAACGCGGTGGCGATCAGGTTTGGTAATTATTGATGAGGGGAATCAACTCATCCAGCGCACGTTGATACACGCTACGTTTGAATGACACCACCTCGTTGACCGGGGCCTCGTGATCGACCCAGCACCAGTGATCAAACTCTGGCTTTGCACTGGCATCGAGACACACCCGTTCTTCATGGCTAATCAACTTCAGCAGAAACCAGCGCTGTTTTTGACCAATACAGACCGGCTTGCGTCGCTGGTGGACAAATCGTTTAGGGAGACGATAACGCAACCAGTCCCGGGTCCAGCCGACGACTTCCACATCTTCCGGCCTCAGACCCACTTCCTCGGCTAATTCCCGGAACAAGGCTTCTTCGGGTGTTTCATCGGCACGAATCCCCCCTTGAGGAAACTGCCAGGAGTCTTCACCAATACGTCGCGCCCAGAACAGTTTACCCCGCGGGTTCACCAGGATGATCCCAACATTGTGCCGGTAGCCTTCCCTATCAATCACTTGCGATTTCCTCTTCGCTTAGATTCTTCAGATTGTTTCACACTCCCCCCCGGGACGGCAAATCACAGCCGGGCAAATATTCGCCAGGGCCGACTCTTTCTCGATAGCTTAACATATTGATTTTCCGATAATTAACACGCGGAACCCGGATTTTGAGGTATGCTATGCCCCTTTGATATTCATGTAGAAGGTATCAGCGTGCATCTGGCGATATTCGACCTCGATAACACCCTTCTGGCCGGGGACAGCGACTATTTGTGGGGTAAATTCCTGGCAGGGCGAGGCATTGTGGACGCTGAATTCTATGAACAGGAAAACCAGCGTTTTTACGATGAATATAAGGCAGGTGAACTGGATATCTTCGAGTTCCTGGCATTCAGCCTCAAACCCCTGTCAGAACAGTCGCCTGCTACCCTGGCATCACTGCATCGAGATTTCATGGCCGAGTGCATCCGCCCGATTATCACCCCCGCTGCACGTCAGCTGCTGGCCAGGCACCGGGATAATGGCGATATTTTGCTTATCATCACCGCCACCAATCGCTTTATTACCGCCCCCATTGCCGAGGAACTCGCGGTGCCGAATCTGTTGGCCACCGATCCGGAAATGGTCGATGGTCATTACACCGGTCGGGTCGCAGGTATACCCTGCTATCGCGAAGGCAAGGTCGAGCGCCTGCGTTACTGGCTGCAGCAAACGGGCTATAACCTGGCGGAAAGCTGGTTTTACAGTGATTCTCACAATGATCTGCCGCTACTGGAATTGGTCACCCACCCTGTCGCGGTCGATCCGGATGAGACTCTCGCCAATCACGCCACGGCCAAGGGCTGGCCTATCATTTCCCTGCGATAGCAATAAGCCGCCAACGCTAACCCTGATTAACCTGCCCGCATGAATCAAGCCCGCCTTTATCTTCCGCTGTTATTTGTGCTGGCGATTTGCAGCCTCATTCTTGCCTTGCTGTCTGGCAGTGTAGCCATCCGCTGGTCTGAACTCTGGACTGCACTTGGCGGCCCACAGACTGACCTGAGCACCCAAAGCCTTATCCTGGAACTCCGCCTGACGCGCGCCCTGAGCGCCTTTGCCACAGGGGGACTACTCTCGCTCGCCGGTGCCCTGATGCAGGTGCTGGTACGCAACCCACTGGCCGATCCCTATGTCCTGGGCATATCAGGGGGTGCCGCTGTGGCGGCCTTGCTCGCCATGCTCCTGGGGCTGGGTGGTGTGTGGCTCACTGGCAGCGCGTTTGGTGGTGCACTCTTTGCCATGGCACTGGTATTCGGACTGGCGCGAGGTCGAGGTAGCTGGACACCAACACGACTCCTCCTGACGGGCGTTGTCCTGGCCGCCGGCTGGGGAGCACTCATCAGTTTCATCCTTGCCATCAGCCCTGACAGCAACATGCGCGGCATGCTTTTCTGGCTCATGGGCGATCTCAGCTATGCCCACTCTCCTATTCCGGCGCTGTCCATGCTACTGCTGGGCCTGCTGGTGAGTTGGCCATTGGGACGGGATTTGAATGTGCTGATCCGCGGTGAATTGCAGGCCGGGGCATTAGGGATAGACAGCAGCCGGGTCCAGACCATTCTTTTCCTGCTGGCGTCCCTACTGACGGCCACCGCCGTGGTTCAAGCAGGCAGTATTGGCTTTGTGGGGTTAGTCATCCCTCACATCATGCGCCTCATCGGGCTTACGGACCATCGCCTGTTACTGCCTGCCGCCGCCCTCGCCGGCGGCAGTCTGCTGGTACTGGCGGATACCCTCGCACGAACCATCCTGGCACCGCAGCAACTGCCGGTGGGAATCATTACCGCACTACTCGGCGTTCCCCTGTTCCTGTATCTACTCCGACGTGAGGTCAGTTCTCGATGAATCCTCCACTGTTAGAGAGTCACAATCTGGGTGTGCGCATCGGGGGGCTCCAGATCTGTCGCGATGCCAACTTCGAATTTCGTGCGGGGGAGTGCTGGGGCATCCTCGGAATCAATGGCGCGGGTAAAACCACCCTGCTCCACACCCTGGCCGGCTTGCGCCCGCCTGAGAGTGGCCAGATCTACCTGAATGGTAATCCGCTGCAGCACATGTCACGCCGCAGCATCGCCCGCCAACTCGGTCTGATGCTGCAGGACACCCCGGACCCGTTTCCTGCCACCGTGCTGGACACGGCCCTGATTGGCCGTCACCCCCACCTGTCCCGTTGGCAATGGGAATCCGCCCTGGATATCGAACGGGCCCAGGCGGCGTTGGGGCAAGTTCACTTGCAAGGCTTCGAGCAGCGTCAGGTCAATACGCTGTCCGGCGGTGAACGCCGTCGCCTGGCACTGGCCACGCTGTTGGTCCAGTCCCCGCCAATGTTGCTACTGGATGAGCCCACCAACCATCTCGATCTGCACCATCAGCACCAACTCCTTACATTGTTACGTGATCGGGTGCACAACGGTGCCAGTATTGTGATGGTGCTGCATGACATTAATCACGTGGTACGCTATTGTGACCATGTCATACTGTTATCTGGTGATGGAGAAATCATTCAAGGATTGCAGAGTGAAATCCTCAATGCCGAGGTACTATCCCGGCTGTACCGTCACCCGGTGATAGAGGTCGAATTGCAGCAACAACGGTTTTTTACCAGCGCCTGAGGACGTAATTATCCTCGATTAAAATAACGACATTTCAGTTCAGGCTTATTTGATTGCTGAAACTTAAGTTATAGAATTGAAACAATATCAATTACATTTATAAAGATTGCTAAATGAAAATTCTGATTGCCGATGACCACGCCCTGTTTCGTGAAGGTCTACATTACACACTCAAAGCATTGGATAAGGATGTCGAGATCCTGGAGGCAGGGAATGGCAGTCAGGCAATCCAGATGGTTAGACATTACCCCGATCTTGACCTGGTTTTAATGGATCTGGATATGCCGGGGCTGGATGGATATCACGGCCTGACCCAACTACGCCAGAATTATCCTGAACTACCCGTAGTCATCGTTACCGCCTCCGAATATGAACAGGACATGATCCGCGTAATGAAATGTGGCGCTTCCGGTTATATTCCCAAATCCATGACCAGCAAAGACATGCTGGAGGCTATCGGTAAAATCCTCAGTGGTGATGTTTTTGTGCCGGACTTATCGGTCACCAGTGGCACATTTCATATCCGTCAGGGCACCGAACAGAATTCCCGGGCAACCATTCCTCCACCGACCCATGACAAATTTCAACTCACCCCCCGCCAACGGGAGGTATTGCTCCTGATGTGCGAAGGTCTTTCCAATAAGAGCATTGCAAACCAGTTGGGCATGGCTGAAGGTACGGTTAAAATTCATGTTACAGCGATTCTAAAATCGATGAATGCAGGCAACCGTACCCAGGCTGTGATCATGGCGCGCGAGGCCGGGCTGGGGTTAAACGCCGATTAAGGTTGATCCGCTAGCGGAGCCAGGCCCTGAACATGCTTCAGAAACGCCCTTAAACGGGCAGGCTGCACCGGTTTATGCAGGATGCGGTACTCATCCATACCCTCTTCACTTGACTGCTCGATGTTCATATCTCCGGTTATTAACAATGCCGGGATCTCCTGACCGAGCATTGCCTCAATGGCCTTGATTGCCTCAATTCCCGTGATATTTTCGCGCAAGCGATAATCCGAAAGAATGGCGTTCGGTGCCAAATCACGACCGTTTAATTCCTGTCTGGCCTCTTCCACCGTTTCAGCGGTGATTACCTCACAACCCCAACCCGCCAGTAATAGTTTCAGGGCATCCAGGATCGCTCTTTCATCATCAATGACCAGAACCCGCATTCCATGCAATTCCTGATTAAATTCAGGCACCATGGCAACATAGGGCGGTGTCGATTTTGCGTTCTCGCCTACAGGGACGGACACCCTGAATTCAGAACCGCCGCCTTCAATCGACTCGAGCTGCAATTCGTGTCCCAATAAATGAGCCACCCGCGCCACAATGGCCAGGCCCAATCCCAGTCCCTTGTCGCGATCACGCTCCGGGTTGTCCAACTGAACATATTCGTCAAAGATAATTCCCTGTTTCTCCACAGGAATACCTAAACCCGTATCCGTTGCTATGATGGTTATTCGTCCCCCCTCCTGGCGGGCGGTCAAATTGACGGAACCTTCATTGGTATAACGGATCGCATTGGAAACAAAATTTCGTAAAATGCGTTCCAGCAGGATATTGTCACTGCGAACAACCAGCTTGCTACAATTGTCGACTTCGAAAGTTAAACCTTTCTGCTCCGCTTCGGGTCGATAATCATTTTCCATGCGATCAAACAACGGTTGTAACTGAAAGTCCTCAATACAGGGCTGCAGTACTCCCGAATCCAGTTTGCTGATGTCCAGCAAGGCATTAAACAGATTTTCCAGGGCAGCGACAGCGGCACGGATTTTATCTACAATACCTTTGGTCTCATCGTGTTGAAGCCGCTCAGCCAACGCGCCCGCTAATAAACTCAAAGCGTGCAATGGCTGCCGGAGATCATGACTCGCTGCGGCCAAAAATTTGGATTTGGCAATATTGGCTTTCTCCGCCACCTCTTTTTCATTGGTCAATCGGTTTACCAGTTCCAGGTTATCAAATCGCAGTAAGATGCTCTCAAGAAATACCTGGTTCACATTGCGTCCAAAAACCATAAAAACCAGTAAATACACAATCATCATGCTGCCCATCACAATATGAGGCAGACTTGCTTCCTGAAACATCCGGATGATGAGTGGAAACATCAACAACATAAAAAAAC
>CBDUOW010000086.1:0-6498 GCA_965368945.1 uncultured Gammaproteobacteria bacterium | reverse complement strand
AAGAACCGGTAGAGCGCCATTTGCTAAAGGTGGGAAACCGGGATGTCTATGGCGCGGATTTCAGACTGGCACTGCAGCCGTTTCTGACCGATATCAAATACCCCGAGCACATTCTGGTTGCCGAACGACGTGAGTGGGGTAATTTCTATGGTTTTCTGCTATCCATCAGCGAAAACGGTAAGGTCATTGCCGAAGGTGACGCCGCCAGACAGATGTTGCCAGAGCGACTGGAATATGCGCTGGATCTGTTTAGCCAGATCCGCAGTATCCAGACCCACGAGATTGGGAGTGTTAATTACGGGCTGGAGCGCTTGCGCCTGAAGCAACGACGTCTGGAGATGGATGGCATTGAGGATCCAAATGCCTATGCGGTCATCGACAAACAACGTGAGGTGCTACAGAAAGAGTACGACGTCCAGCGTGAGAAAATGACCACGCTGTTTGAGCAAATTCGGCGTGACAGCATGCGTGTTGAAACCATGGATGGCAAAGAGGTGGAGATTCCACTCGAAAAAGTGGTGCGGGTGTATTACCCCAATGCCATGGGACTGTTTGCAAAACTCGGATTTTATTTTGAGAAGGTCTGGGAATTTGTCAGCGATGAACCGCGGGAAGCCAATACTGAGGGAGGGATTTTCCCGGCGATATTTGGCACGGTGATGATGGTATTGATCATGTCGGTGCTGGTGACGCCCTTTGGGGTTATCGCTGCGGTTTATCTGCGTGAGTACGCCAGGCAAGGGCCAATTATTCGAATTATCCGTATTGCGGTGAATAACCTGGCCGGAGTGCCTTCGATTGTTTATGGTGTATTTGGTCTCGGGTTCTTCGTTTATTTTCTGGGGGGGAATATCGACGCGCTGTTTTTCCCCGAGGCCCAGCCGGCGCCCACCTTTGGTACCCCGGGTATTCTCTGGTCTTCGCTGACCCTGGCGCTGCTAACCTTGCCGGTGGTGATCGTGGCAACCGAGGAAGGCCTGGCGCGGATTCCGCGGGCGATCCGGGAAGCCAGCCTGGCGCTGGGTGCCACCAAGGCCGAAACACTGTGGCGCATTGTAATACCCATGGCTTCACCGGCCATGATGACCGGTTTGATTCTGGCCGTGGCTCGCGCCGCGGGTGAGGTGGCACCGCTGATGCTGGTGGGTGTGGTCAAGCTGGCTCCCTCCTTACCACTGGATGGCAATTTTCCTTTTCTACATCTGGAACGGAAATTCATGCATCTCGGGTTCCATATTTATGATGTTGGTTTTCAGAGTCCTAATGTGGAAGCGGCACGCCCCCTGGTGTATGCCACCTCATTACTACTGATTATTGTTATCGTACTGTTAAACCTGGCTGCGATTTATATTCGTAATCATTTGCGTGAAAAGTATCGTTCGCTGGAAAACTAAGTTGGAAAACTATTATGAATACTGAAGCGACAGACGTGCAGGAAGGCAACATGGAATCGGCAGCACCACGGACGCATGCCATCAATATCGGTGATCTTGGCCGTGAGAATACCGTTGCCGAGCAGGGCGAACTTGATATCGCACTCAATGTGACGGAGCTTGATTTGTATTACGGTGAAAAACAGGCTCTGAAGAAGATTGAACTGGAAATTCCACGCAATCGTGTCACGGCATTCATTGGTCCGAGCGGATGTGGCAAGTCCACCCTGTTGCGTTGCTTTAATCGCATGAATGATCTGGTGGATAATGTTCGCACTGAAGGCCAGATTACGCTTGATGGTGAAGATATCTATTCCAAACATTTAAATGTTGCGGAGTTGAGACGGCGTGTCGGGATGGTATTCCAGAAGCCAAACCCGTTTCCCAAAAGTATTTATGAGAATGTAGCCTATGGATTACGCATCCTGGGTATCAAAGACAAACGTCGGCTTGATGAAACTGTCGAAAAAGCGCTACGCGGGGCAGCTCTGTGGGATGAGGTTAAGGATCGTTTGCAGGATAATGCGCTGGGACTGTCTGGTGGTCAGCAGCAACGTCTGGTAATTGCCCGTGCCATTGCAGTCGAGCCGGACGTTTTGTTGCTCGATGAACCGGCATCGGCACTGGACCCCATTTCGACCCTCAAGATTGAAGAACTGATTTATGAACTGAAAGACAAATATACTATCGTGATAGTGACGCATAACATGCAGCAAGCGGCGCGGGTATCCGATTATACCGCCTTCATGTATATGGGTGAGCTGGTTGAACATGCGGATACCAATACCTTGTTCACCAATCCGACACGGAAACAGACTGAAGACTATATTACCGGCCGTTATGGCTAATATCTTATCGACTACAATAGTACGAGGTACTGGTAAGAGATTTGGTATCTGTATAACAAGGGGTTGAAGATGGATAAGGCAAAGCTTGGGCAACATATCTCACAACAGTTTGATGAGGAACTGGAAGACATACGCAATCGTGTCATGACCATGGGCGGCCTGGTGGAACAGCAATTGTCTGATGCTCTCAGGTCATTAAGCGATATTGATGCCGGGTTGGCGGAAGTCGTTATTAGCAATGATTACAAAATCAATGCGATGGAAGTCGCCATTGATGAGGAATGCGTTCAGATTCTGGCGCGACGCCAGCCGGCAGCCGGCGACCTGCGTCTGGTCATCGCAGTGATTAAAACCATCACCGACCTGGAGCGCATTGGCGATGAAGCCGAACGTGTTGGCCGTATGGCGTTGCATTTCGCCGAGACTGGCGGTGAAAGCAAAATGCTGGTTGGTATCAGTCATCTGGGAGAACATGTTCGCGCTATGCTGCATGATGCGCTCGATGCCTTTGCCCGCATGGATACTGAGGCGGCTATACACGTGGCCAAGCAGGATGAAAAGGCGGACCGGGAATATGAGAGTATTTTGCGGGAACTCATGACTTATATGATGGAAGACTCGCGTGCTATCCCCAATGTGCTGGATGTCATGTGGTCAGCTCGTGCGCTGGAACGCATAGGTGATCGGGCGGGAAATATTTGCGAATACGTGATTTATCTGGTGAGAGGTAAAGATGTGCGGCACGTGAGCATGGAACAGGTGGAAGCGCATGCGCGCAGCAGGGATGACGATTGATGTCCGTATTAATTTGCGGGAAAGGCCACCATGTGATCCGCTGCCAGGCGTAAGCGGACTTCTTCGCCAATAGGATAGTCATGATGACTGGGAATCAGGGAGAGTAATTCCAGATCCGGTTTGACCTGCAAGGTATAGAGGATTTCCGCCCCCTTGAAAGCCCGCTGTGTAACCTTGCCGGTTAAGTCACCTTGCGGGTCGAAAACAATGTCATCCGGCCGGAGCAATAATTCTACCTGACTGCCAGGGGGTAGATCATAAGCCCGGTCGCCACGAATAACACCGAGACTGGTCTCGACCGTATCGTGACTCAGCAGAGTGCCATTCACAAAGACGCCCTGTCCGATGAAATCGGCGACAAAGCGGCTTTCCGGTGAATGATAAAGGTTGTAGGCGGTGTCGCGTTGTAACAACCGGCCTTCATTCATAACTCCAATCTGATCACCGACCGCAAAGGCTTCGTGTTGATCATGAGTGACCATGATTCCCGTCGTGTGTTGTTGCTTGAGGATCTGCCGCACTTCGTAGCTGAGCCGTTCTCGCATTTCCACATCCAGGTTGGAGAAGGGTTCATCCAGCAGCACCAGGTCCGGTTTGTGCGCCAGGGCGCGTGCCAGCGCTACACGCTGTTGTTGGCCGCCGGATAATTCATGGATATAGCGCTTCCCCATCGCCGACATGCCGACGACCTCGAGCATTTCTTCAGCGATGAGCTGCTTTTCATGGCTGGTTTTATCGCGCAAGCCAAAGCAGATGTTGTGGCAAACGTTCATATGCGGGAACAGGGCATAGTCCTGAAATACCATGCCGATTCGACGCTTTTCCGGTGCGAGGGTGTAACCGGAGTAGGAAACCCGTCTGCCGCGTAATTGTATCTCACCGTGGTGCAGTGGCTGGAAGCCGGCGATGGCTCTGAGCACCGTGGTTTTGCCGCAGCCACTGGGTCCAAGTAAACAGAACAGGTCGCCCTTGTTGATATGCAGGCTGAGGTCTTCAACGATGGTTTGCCCCCGTAAGCGGCATTCAATGTTTTTCAGTTCGAGAAGAGCAGCCATCTGTCAGATTAATCACTCGAGTCTTGGGTGTGGCCTGATAATAACAGAGACATGAAGATGATTCTGCCCTGTTGCCGTGGAGGCATGCTGCCGCAAGGGCAGCGGCTTGGTCGCTATTGTCTTTTGTAATAGATAAATAATATCCCTCTGTATCGAGGGTTAAGGCAGGCTTCTAACCGGCCAGCATGTACTCAAGCAGAGCCTTTTGACTGTGCAGGCGGTTTTCTGCTGCATCCCAGACGACGCTCTGCGGTCCATCGATCACCTCAGCGGCGACTTCTTCCCCGCGGTGAGCCGGCAAACAGTGGGTGAACAACGCATCGATTTTGGCTTGCGCCATCAGATCCGGAGTCACCTCGAACCCGGCAAAGCTTTTTTCACGCTGCCGTTGTTCTTCTTCCTGTCCCATGCTGGCCCAGACATCGGTGGCGACCATGTCTGCGTCCTGGACCGCTTCACCTGGGTCGGTACAGAGGTGGATCCGATCACCGGCGGCCTGCATGATGTCCGAGTCGGGTTCATAACCTGCCGGGGTGGCGATGCGTAACTGAAAGTCGAATTGACGTGCCGCATTGATATAGGAATGACACATGTTATTGCCATCCCCAATCCAGGCGATAGTCTTGCCCTCGATATTGCCGCGATGCTCCACGAAGGTCTGGATGTCGGCCAGCAACTGGCAGGGGTGATACATATCTGTCAGTGCATTAATCACCGGTACTGCGGAGTAGGCAGCAAACCGTTCAATATTATCGTGACCGAAGGTGCGGATCATAATGACATCCACCATGCGTGACAGTACGCGTGCGCTGTCTTCTACGGGTTCACCACGCCCCAGTTGGGTGTCGCGCGGAGACAGGAATATAGCATGGCCGCCAAACTGGGCCATGGCGGTCTCGAACGATACCCGGGTGCGGGTGGATGACTTGTCAAAAATCATAGCCATCACTTTCCCGTCTAAAGGTTCATAACGCTCACCGGCATGCTGCATGGATTTCAATTCAGTGGCGCGCCGAATGATACGGTTCAGGTTTGCGGGATCAATGTCCAGTAATGTTAAAAAATGTTGAGTCATAATCGTGTCCCGGGGATCCGGAGGGATTCAGGTTTAGTCGAGAAAATTCTTAATGAGTTGGCTAACGCCATCTACGATTTGCCCGGCTTCGGCATCGCTGAGAATCAGTGGTGGTAATAACCGCACCGTCTGACCGGCCGTAACATTGATTAACAGGCCGATATCCAATGCCTGTTGCATCAGCTCTGTGCAGGGACGATCCAGTTCGATCGCCAGCATCAGGCCACAACCACGAATTTCCATCACGCCTTGTTGATCGGCAAGTGCCGTTTTCAGCTTATCAAACATTTGCGTACCGAGCTCGGCGGCGCGCTCAGTCAGTTTTTCGTTTTCCAGCGTATCAAGCACAGCCAGGGCGGCCGAGCATACCAGGGGATTACCACCATAAGTGCTGCCGTGATGCCCCGGCTTGAATAACTCGGCAGCTTTACCCCGGGCCAGACAGGCGCCAATAGGCACACCGTTGCCCAGGCCTTTAGCCAGGGTCATGATGTCCGGCTGGATTGGGCTGTGCTGAAATGCAAACAGTTTGCCGGTGCGGCCCATGCCGGTCTGGATTTCGTCCAGAATCAGTAACCAGCCATGCTCATCACAAATCTGCCGCAGACCTTCCAGGTAATCCTCATCGGGAATGACAATCCCACCTTCGCCGGTGACGGGTTCGACCATCACGGCCACAACATTGCTGTTGTTACGCGCAATGGTGGCGACTGCCTCCAGATCATTATAGGGGGCACGCACAAATCCTTGCACCAGGGGTTCAAAACCGGCCTGGACCTTACGGCTACCGGTGGCACTGAGGGTGGCAAGGGTTCTGCCATGGAAACTGCCTTCCATCACGACGATTGCGGGATTTTGAATGCCCTTGTCATGGCCATGCAGGCGGGCCAGTTTAATTGCTGCTTCATTGGCTTCGGCGCCGGAGTTACAGAAGAATGCCCGTTCCATACCAGCCAGGCGGGTAAGGCGTTCAGCCAGAGCCTCCTGCTTGGCAATGTGATACCAGTTGGAGGTATGAATCAGCGTGTGGGCTTGATCGCTGATCGCCTCGGCGACGGCCGGGTGTGCATGGCCCAGCCCGCAAACCGCGACCCCACTCAGAGCATCCAGGTATTTTTTGCCTTCGTTATCCCACAGCCATACACCTTCCCCTTTCACGAAAGTGACAGGTAAGGGTGCATAGTTCTGCATCAGGTGATCAGTCATGCCGTTTGCTTGTCCTGAAAAAACAAAAGGCAGTCCCTGTATCTGAAGACTGCCACGGAAAACCGGCAATTCTAGCCGCTATAAAC
>CBDUOW010000085.1:0-6516 GCA_965368945.1 uncultured Gammaproteobacteria bacterium | reverse complement strand
CTGGAGGAAATAAAGGAAAACTGCTCCGCCGGGGTCAGAAACACGGTTTCCACCTCCGGCGCCAGTTTGCGATTCATGCTGGCCAGTTGGAACTCGTACTCAAAGTCCGACACCGCCCGTAATCCGCGGATAATGACCCGCGCGCCCTTTTCCTGCATGAAGTCCACTAACAGGGTATCGAAACTACACACCTCGAAATTGTCGCAGCCCGTCAGTACTTCCTGCGCCAGGGCCGCTCGCTCCTCCAGGGTAAAGACCGGCGCCTTGGTACTGCCTGCGGCAATGGCAACCACGACATGATCAAACAGACGGCAGGCACGCTGCACCAAATCCACATGTCCATTGGTGATGGGATCAAAGGTCCCGGGATAGATCGCGGTGATTTTCATAATATGAACCAGTCACTTAGGCAGTTTGAATTCTAACCGCTTTACGACTGTGAGGCCACGCGCCGGACCAGGTGATAACCCACCTCGCCGGCCGTCTTGCTTCGATATACCGTCCAGCTCGGCGGCAAGGGCGGCAGGCCTGACTTGGACGAAGCTTCAAGGTAAATCCATGCATGGGCGTTTAACCACCCTCCTTGCTCAAGCCGTTCAATACATTCAGGTAACAGATCAGCCTGGTAGGGAGGATCAAGAAACACGATATCGAATGAAGAGGCATGATCGTTTAAATAGTGTAACGCCTCGGCTTTCACCACCTCGGCGGCGGCACTCTGAAGTAAGGCCAGGTTGGCGTGTAACTGCTTAATGACGGCGGCATGATTATCGACTAACACGACTTGTGATGCCCCGCGTGATAATGCTTCCAGCCCCAGGGCACCGCTGCCGGCAAACAAATCCAGGCAACGTGCACCCGTGATCACCGGCGTAAGCCAGTTGAACAGGGTTTCCCGTACCCGGTCGGGTGTCGGCCGCAAACCGGGCACCTCTGGAAAAGGCAACTTACGACCGCGCCACTGACCACCAATGATGCGTAGTTGATTCCGTGCTTTGCTCATTTTCCGCGCGTCTGTGCTGCATTTCCTACCAGTAATAACCTGATCTACTGCTGCCCCACAGTCACGGTTAATAACTTGCCAGGCTCAACACGACGGGCAAAGGCATCCTTGATGGATTCAAGGGTGACGGCGCTCACCTTGCTATTAAAAGTATTGAGATAGTCCAACGGTAAATCATAAAAACCCAGCATCGCGATGTATTCCACAATATCCTTATTACTGTCGATACGCAGGGGAAACCCACCAGTGATGTTCATTTTGGCATGCGCCAACTCATCTGCCGTAGGTCCCTGCTCAATAAATTCCCGTAAGGTCTTGTCCAGTAACTCCAACGCCTGGTCGCGGGATTCATTCTTGGTTTGCAGTCCCATGATAAACGGGCCATCCTCTCGCATCGGGAGAAAATAACTGTAACAACTGTATGCCAAGCCGTTCTCATCGCGAATCACTTTCATGATACGGGAGCCAAATCCACCCCCTCCCAGAATATGATTACCCACATACAAGTCGAAATAATCAGCATCGCCGCGTTTCATCCCCGGTTGCCCAACAAGAATATGGGTCTGACTGGAAGGGTAAGCAGCCTGAACGACTTCGGCCTGCTGCAGGCCTTTAACTTTGGGTAAGGCCGGAGCACTTTTTCCTTTGGGTAAATTTCCGACCAGGCGTTCAGCCATATCCCTGGCCTCGGCTTTATCGAGCGCTCCAACGATCGCCACCACTGCATTACGCCCCACATAGTACTGCTTGTAAAACTCAAGAATATCCTCTCGACTAATCGCCGTAACCGTCTCGGGTTCGCCCCCTGTAGGCATCGCATAGGGGTGTTCCGTATACAGGGTGCGATAAAACGCCTTGTCGGCAATGGTACCGGGTGACTGAAGCTGGCTCTTGAGACTAATCAGAGCCTGCTTGCGTAGACGTTCCAGTTCGTTTTTATCAAAATGCGGCTCGTTAACGATTGCCGTCATGGTACTCACGGCAGTGTCCAGTAGTGATGCATCCGTCAGGCTGCGCAATTGCAGCACGGCCATATCACGTGCGGCACTGTTGCTGTACTGGGCCCCGATACTGTCGAAACGTTCCGCCAGGGTGTTGGTATCCCACTCACCGGCGCCGTAATTCAGCATACCGTTGGTAAAAGATGCCAGGCCCGCTTTGCCATTGTCCCGTGCACTGCCGGCATCAAACACGATCCGCACATCGACCATCGGCAACTGGGGGGCATGCACGAACAACACACGGGCACCATTTCGGGTCTGCCAGTTTTCAATGGTAAGACCATTGGTACTGATGGGTGCCGCTGTTAATTCCCTGTCGGATTTTTCTGTAATCCAGAAAACACCAATCACAAGGATGGCGACAACAAAGGAAAATAACACCAAAATTTTCTGCAACCGAGTCATACGAGTTGTTCCTGTTGGTTCTAACCTTTGAAGTTAATGTTCGGCACTGGCCAAGGATTTATCAGTTAGCGATTGGGGCTCGAGAATAGCGACGGTCAGGCTGTCATCAACCAGATATTTTCTGGCGACTGCCTGCACCTGCTCAGCCGTAACCGCACGGATGCGATCAGGATATTCATCCAGCTTTTCCCAACCCAAACCCACGGTTTCCAACAAACCCATCTGCATTGCCTGGTAGAAAACCGAATCCTGTTCATACACCTTGTGGGCCACAACCTGTGCCTTAATGCGAGCCAGTTCTTCCTCGCTGACGACTTCCGCTTTGATACGTGCAATCTGTTCTTCAATCGCATCCCGCAGTTCTTCAATACTATGGCCCTCTGCCGGGGTTGCATCGATAACAAACAGATCTTCCTGCCGGGCAAACAGGTCATAACCGGCAGTCACTCCGGCGGCGATCTGTTTTTCTCGTACCAATTCACGGGGGAAACGTGCACTACCACTGCCGGAAAGGATCCCGGCTAACATTTCCAGCGCGTAAGGCTCCCACTCCTCAGTAGCGGTATTTACCACCGGCACCTTATATCCCATCAGCATATAGGGCAATTTCGCCGGCGCTTTCACCGTGATGCTACGCTCACCCAGCTGAGGAATTTCCGGCCGCGGCTTCAATGTTCTCACTTCGCTCGGAGTTAGTTTGCCAAAGTATTGTTCAGCAAGCTCGAATACTGCCTGCGCCTCAACATCGCCGACCACTACCAGGGTGGCATTGTTAGGTGCATACCAGCGGCCATACCAGGTTTTGAGATCATCAACATTAAGATTTTTTAGATCATTCATCCAGCCAATAATTGGATTGTGATAGGGACTGCTGACAAACGCCGTTGCATAGAACTGCTCTACAGTCAGCGCACGAGGATTGTCCTCAGTTCGCAGGCGGCGTTCCTCCATAACCACTTCAACTTCCTTGCTGAACTCCTCTTGCGGCAAGGTGAGGTTACGCATCCGGTCCGCTTCCAGTTGAAAACTGATGGGTAAGCGGCTTTTTTCCAGTTGCTGGAAATACGCGGTGTAATCACGCCCGGTAAACGCATTCTCACTACCACCATTCTCGGCAATGATGCGAGAAAATTCTCCCGCGCCATGTTTTTCAGTGCCTTTGAACATCATATGCTCAAGCACATGTGAAACCCCGGTGATCCCGTTGTCCTCATAACTCGAACCCACCTTGTACCAGACTTGTGACACCACGACGGGCGCACGGTGATCTTCCTTCACCAGCACCTTCATGCCGTTGCTGAGTGTGGTCTCATGAACCTGGGTCAGGCCGACCTGTGGCAGGACCAGCATGATACCTGCCAGCCACAACACGGTATTTTTCAACATCTCGGAGATCCCTTTATATAATTCACGTTCTCTGCTTATCGACAGCAGATGGCAGTGGTAGGATAACGCATCCCGTTCTCAACTGCTGCGGGCAACTTAAGCAATACGACCGATAGAGCGATGTTTAGTTTCAGTAAATCCAAATCCGCCGACTCCAGCCAGGACGAATCCCAATCCCCCCAGGACAAGCGCGGGCTCTTCAGCCGCCTGATCCATGGGCTGACACGCACCCGTTCCGGCCTGACAACCGGCCTGGCGGATCTGACCCTGGGTAAAAAAAGCATCGACGATGCGCTGTTGGAGGATATCGAAACCCTGTTGCTGACCGCCGATGTCGGTGTCGAGGCGACCCAACGAATTATCACGGATCTCACCCGCCGCGTCAGCCGCAAGGAACTCAAGGATAGCGAAGCCTTATTGAGTGCGCTCAAGGACGACATGACCGCCATCCTCACCCCCTGCGATGCCCCCCTGGAAATCGACACCGGCCATAAACCCTTCGTGATCCTGATGGTGGGCGTTAATGGCGCCGGTAAAACTACCACGATTGGGAAACTGGCCAAGCGTCTGCAGGCAGAGGGCCGCTCGGTCATGCTGGCCGCCGGCGATACCTTTCGGGCTGCCGCAGTGGAACAACTCCAGACCTGGGGGGAACGCAACGATGTGCCGGTTATCGCCCAGCAAAGTGGCGCCGACAGCGCCTCCGTCATCTTTGACGCCCTGCAGTCAGCCCAGGCACGGAACATTGATGTGCTGATTGCCGATACGGCCGGGCGTCTGCATACCCAGGCCAACCTGATGGAAGAACTCAAAAAAGTGAAACGCGTCATGGGTAAACTGGATGATTCCGCACCCCATGAAGTGTTATTAGTAGTGGATGCCGGTACGGGCCAGAATGCTCTCAATCAGGCAGAGCAATTTAATCAGGCCGTCGGCCTCAGCGGGATCACCCTGACCAAGCTGGATGGTACCGCCAAAGGAGGCGTGATCTTCGCCATTGCGCACAAGCTGGGCATTCCCATTCGCTTCATCGGAGTGGGCGAAGGAATTGACGATCTGCGATCATTTAATGCGGAAGAATTTGTTGCAGCACTTTTCAGCAGCGAATAAGGTAGATGTATACGATAAAAATATAAGAAAGACATGGAGGCAGGCGGGAATACATGACTAATTAGAATCGTCTCGCCCCGCTCACCTCATTACGGGGATATATGATCCGCTTTACCCACACCAGTAAACGCTACCCAAGTGGCTTTGATGCGCTGCAGAATGTCAGCTTTCACATGCCGCCAGGTCAAATGGCCTTCCTCACCGGTCATTCCGGCGCAGGCAAAAGCAGCCTGTTGAAGCTCATTGCCCTGTTGGAACGCAGTACCCGTGGCCAGGTGCTGATTAATGGTCAGAACCTGGCCAAGATATCGCGCCGTCGTATTCCTTATTTTCGCCGCAACATCGGCATCATTTTTCAGGACCATCAGCTCCTGTTTGATCGCACAGTCTACGATAATGTCGCCCTGCCATTGATCATTGCAGGCTATCCCCGACAGGAAACAGGCAAGCGCGTCCGCGCTGCGCTCGACAAGGTAGGATTGCTTGGCAAGGAAAGGAAGTATCCCATTACCCTCTCGGGGGGTGAACAACAGCGGGTTGGCATCGCCCGCGCCGTGGTCAACAAGCCGCCATTGCTGCTGGCCGATGAGCCCACCGGCAACCTGGACCCGGAACTGTCGCGCGACATCATGCATATCTTTGAGGAATTCAGCCAGGTCGGGGTCACGGTATTGGTGGCCACCCATGATCTCGCCCTGATCCATACCCTGCCCTACCGCATGCTGACCCTGAAAGACGGTCAGTTGGTCAACGATACGGATCCTTCCGAATAGCCATGGCAAGCGGCGCACCCACTCGTGACAAAAATCTTCGGCGGGGCCCGTTCACCGCCCTGCGGGTTTATCTGCTCCGTCACTTGCAGGTATTTTTCTACAGCCTGGGGGTGTTGAGCCGCAGTCCCTTTGCCACCCTGATGACCACGGCTGTGATAGGCATCGCCCTGGCTCTGCCCTCAGGGCTGCATGTGGTACTGAAAAATGCCCAGCAACTCAGCGGCGGCTGGGACGGCGCGGCCCAGATATCCTTGTTTCTCAAACGCGCTGTGCAAGACGATGAAGCCAGCCGCCTCGCCCGACAAATCCAGAAACTGCCGGAAGTGGCGAATGTGAGTTACATCTCACGGCGCGAAGCCTTGCAGGAGTTCCAGCGCCTGTCAGGCTTCGGTGATGCCCTGGAAGCGCTGAAAGACAACCCGCTGCCCTCGGTACTGGTCATTCATCCCACCCCGGCCGCCAGCACCCCGGCGGCAACGGAAAAGCTGCTGCATCGCCTGAAAGACTACCCGCCCGTGGATATCGCCCAGCTCGACATGCAATGGGTCAAACGCCTCTACGTCATCATGGAGCTCGTGCGACGCGGCGTGGTGGTCCTGGCTGCCCTGCTGGCCCTGGCGGTATTACTGGTAGTGGGCAACACCATACGCCTGGCTATCCAGAATCGGCGGGATGAAATCGTGGTCATGAAACTCATCGGCGGCACAGACGCCTTCATTCGCCGGCCTTTTCTCTATACCGGCTTCTGGTATGGCCTGTTCGGCGGCGTGATAGCCTGGCTGCTGGTGAGCCTGTCCCTCACGATTCTCAGCGACCCGGTTGAACGCCTGACCGGGCT
>CBDUOW010000084.1:0-6652 GCA_965368945.1 uncultured Gammaproteobacteria bacterium | reverse complement strand
TCCTTGATTTCGGATACGGGCACAATGGTGTCGCCTTTCAGCTTGTTTGCTTCATTGCGTGCCAGGGTTTCCAGCTCGGTTTTCATTTTCTCCGCGTCACGCTTGAATGAGACAATATCCGACTTGACCGAAACCGTTGTTGTACCGGCAAATTTACAATTCGCCACATGAGCGGCTTTAGCGACCGTTACTTCTTCGCCTTCCGGCGTCATTTTGACCCAGCTACAGGCCGACAGTAACAGTACCACCAGACCCAGACCGATTATCTTGCGCATTTCCTTACCCTCGTATTCTATTTAGTTAAATGAATGTGTTTCATCGGGAAAATCACCACTTTTTACTGCTGCCACATAGGCCGCAATGGCAGCGGTTATGCCTTTGCCTGCCGGCAGCTCCGCGAGAAAATCTTTCGCAAAGCTTGGTCGCTTACCCGGGGTGAGACCCAGCAGATCATAAATCACCAGCACCTGGCCGTCACATTTATTACCAGCACCAATGCCGATCATCGGAATATCAACCGCTTCACTGATTCTTTTCCCCAGGCTGGCGGGAATACATTCCAGCACAATGCTTTCCGCACCCGCCTGTTGCAGTCCAATCGCGTCCTGCAGCATTTGATCCGCCGCCGCCGGTTCCCGCCCCTGGACCTTGTAACCGCCCAACTCATTCACCGATTGGGGTAACAAGCCCAGATGACCGCATACCCGCACGCCCTTGTCTGTCAGGTGGGCAATGATGTCGATTATCGCACCGCCCCCTTCCAGCTTGACCATATCGGCACCGCCTTCATCCAGCAGGCGTTGTGCATTAACAAGGGCCTCCTGTTTGTCACCATAGGTATGGTAAGGCATGTCTGTCGCCAACAGGGTATGTTGCCGGGCTCGTGCCACATGGCGAGTATGATAGATCATATCCTCCAGGGTCACGGGTAGGGTTGAGTCATGGCCCTGCACCACCATGCCCAGCGAGTCGCCTACCAACAAGATATCCACCCCGGCCTGTTCACACTGCACGGTCATGCTTGCATCATAGGTCGTTAACATCACGACCTTTTCACCGCTGGCCTTCATGCCACGAAGATCAGCCTCAGTCAGGGGCGATTTGTGCGAATTGTTTGTCATAGTACGAACTGGGCAGGATTGAAATAATGGCGACCGGAACGAATCTTGCGCACCTGCTCCAGTAACAAATCATAATCGCGTTGATTATTAGCAAAGTCTATTTCGGCAGCATTGACAATCAATAACGGTGCCTGGTTGTAGTTATGAAAGAATTGCATATAGCTTTCACTCAAGCGTTGTAAATAATCTGCCTCCATATTTTTCTCGTAACCACGACCCCGCTCACCTATGCGGCGCCTCAAAACTTCGACGGGGGCCTGCAGGTATACCACCAGATCCGGTTGTGGTGCATCGAGTGTCACGTGGGCATAGACTTGTTCATAGAGTTTGAATTCTTCCTTATCAAGAGTCAGCTCAGCAAACAGCCGATCCTTTTCCATTATATAGTCGGCGACTCGCACCGGCTGGAACATATCACCCTGGCGTAATGCCTTGAGCTGTTGGGCACGTTGAAACAGGAAAAACAACTGGGTCTGTAACGCGGCACTGCGCGGATCCTGGTAAAAACGCTCCAGGAAGGGATTCTCTTCCGCCCCTTCCAGTAACAGGTCAGAACCAAAACTCTCAGCCAGACGTCGTGCCAGGGTTGTTTTGCCAACCCCGATGGGTCCCTCGACCACAATGTATCGGGGTTCTCCGGATTTCAACATGTCTCCAGTATCTCCAGTCCCTGCGCGGGGCAAGCGTCCAGCAAGTGCCCCAGTGTCTCCAAACCCGGTATGTGTAAATCTTTACCGGCAATGTCAGATAAAGGATACAGGACGAAATTCCGTTCACCTAGTCCGGGATGCGGTACGCTCAGGCGGTCATTATGGATTTGCTGATCACCATACAGCAACAGGTCAAGATCCAGGGTCCGCGGGCCCCAACGCTTGCCTTCGCGAACCCGTCCCTGTTGCCGTTCAATCGCCTGCAAGGCATCAAGCAGCTCAAGCGGTGAAAGCCGGGTTGCCAATGCAGCCACCGCATTAATGTAATCCGGTTGGTCGGCGGGACCGAGGGGTGCGCTCTGATACAAGGGAGATGTCGTCATCAACCGCGTTTGAGGAATTTTCGCCAACCGCTGTAGCGCCTGGTTTAGCTGCTGGATCGGTTGTTGCAGATTACTCCCAAGCCCAATATACGCTGTTACCGGTTGTTCCGGCGAAGCCCCGTTGCTCCGGGCCGGGATCATTCCTGCCCCTGCTTTGGTTTACCCCGGCGGCGACGTTTGTTTTTATCACCACCTCCCAATTGCTTCAGCATCGTGGCACGGCCGGCTGCATCCATTTCCTGAAAGCGCGTCCACCAGTAACAGAGATCCTCAAGCGGCTCCCCAATCTGGCAACGTAACAGCAGAAAATCGTAAGCAGCCCGAAACCGTGGATGTTCCAGCATACGATAGGCTCGCTTGCCATTACGTCGCGGCAAGCGCGCCTGCGCCGTCCAGATCTCCCGCATGGGAAATCCAAAGCGCTTGGGGATCGACACCTGCCGAAGTTGTTGTACCATAACTTCATTGCCGGCAATTTGCAGTGCCTGCAGGCTTGTCATACCTTGCTCTTCCAACAAAGCCGCAGCCTGGCGCACCGGACCCCATAACAAGGCGGCAAATAAAAATGCCGGGTTAACCCCTTTGCCATGGTGAATACGATCATCGGTATTGGCCAGGGCCTGGCAGATAAAGGTGTCACTGTACTCATCACCCTCACTGATCAACTCATTCGTTTGGCCAAATAAATACCCGAACAGGTTGAGATCTTGCAGCACCTCATACGAGCGAAGTGCATGACCGGTATGAAATAATTTCAATACTTCCTCAAACAAGCGGGCAGGCGGCACACCCATCAGCTTCTCACCCAGGGTGTTGATCTGTGATGCAACACCCGCTTCGAGTTGAAAACCTAACTTGGCGGCAAAACGGGCTGCCCGCAACATCCTGACCGGATCTTCCAGGATACGGGTTTCTGCATCGCCGATGATCCGCAACACTCCGGCTTTCATATCCGCCAGGCCACCAGTGAAATCCACGACGGAAAAATCATCGATGTTGTAATACAGTGCATTGATGCTGAAATCACGCCGCCAGGCATCGTCTTCAAGGCTACCGAATACGTTGTCACGCAGGATTAATCCACCGGCGGTTAGCCCTCCGCCCTCTCCCTGATCATGGGCGGCACGGAAGGTAGCCACCTCGATGATTTCCCGGCCGAAATGGATATGTGCCAGGCGAAAACGGCGCCCGATCAAACGACAGTTGCCGAAGATTTTTCTTACTTCCTCCGGTGTCGCATCGGTGGCCACATCAAAATCCTTGGGATGATGGCCGAGTAACAAATCACGCACACTGCCTCCAACCAGGTAGGCTGAGTAACCGGCTTTATGCAGTCGATACAGCACCTTGAGGGCTGGCTCACTGATATCACCCCGGGAAACACTATGTTCTGCACGGGGAATGATGATGGGCGTTGTAGTTATTGTGTGATCCTGCTTCTGGTTCAAGTCTGGTAACAACGTCATATCATACCATCTCTGAGGTCCCTGTCTGAACAGACGAATGCAAAGCCGGGAGATTATGGCTCACGAACCATGGGCGTACGGGAAACATACGGGTGTCAGCAAACCCATCATCAGGCTCTCAGTACAAAAGAAAAACCCCGCTCTCGCGGGGTGTGCTCTTGCAGTCTGGTGATCGCGCCGGGGATTCAGGCAAAATCAGCGACCAGCGCATCCCTGATATTGCCGGCAAGTGGATTTAGCTCTACCTGATAGTTCTCATGCTCAATCCCCATCGCCATGGGCGCACCCTGCTTGGCGGCGGCAATCATTTTATCATTGAATTCGAAACGCAGAAAATGTACGGATGAGGTTTTTTCTTCCGTAGTGCGCTCCAGATCCTCATTTGCAATCGGATACACCTTGTCGAAACCCTCGACCTGAATCCAGACCCTGGCTTCAATCCCGATCAGCCTGGCGAGAGCCTCTTTCCGCTCTTCCACATCGTCATATTCCACCATGAAAGTGGCCTTGAGATTTTTACCATCGGGTATCAATGGATTATAGGTCGCCAGTTCTTCATGAATGCCTTCTTGTTCGAAGATTTTTTCAATCCGTAACATTTCCTGTACCTGGTACTGCATGGTCAGGCTGTCTTCAAAATAAAGGGTCGCATGCTCTCCAAGGTGAACCTGCCGGTTCTTTTTATGTGCCATCACCTTGCTGCGAAAATCGGCCCGTTGCTTGGAATAATCCTCAAGACTGAGCAGGCTGTTGGGTGTCAATTTGGACATTTGTGCTTCTCCGGCAAGATGGGTTTCAATCATGGTGTTTGCTCTCTAAGTCAACGATGGGTTTGTCGGTAAAGACATAATCACGCAATTCCTTGTCAAACTTTGGATCCTGACGACGAATCCATTCCAGCACCATTGCGGCATGCTCTTTTTCTTCGTCACGATTGTGCGCCAGAATCGCCTTGAGTTCTTCATCCTTACAGGCATCAACGCGCTGGTTATACCAGTCGACGGCCTCAAGTTCTTCCATCAGGGAAACGATGGCACGGTGCATGTCGCGGGTCGCATCGCTTAATTCATCGATCGGCTCGTGGTAACCTTCATTAGCCATAACTTGCTCCTTCCGGGATTCTTAACTGTTGTTCAGAGACCGTAGGCCTTGCGTAAGAGTGACATCGGGTGTTCCGGTTTGCTGCCATCTTTCAAACCATTCTCGATCTGGTGACCGGCCATGGGGCAATCACTACTGTAGTGATCCGCCTCGGCCTGTTTGACCTTGTTGACCACGGGGCGGGCGATCTTCATGGAAATATCGTGATATTCCTTTTTCACTGCATAGGTACCGTCATGGCCGGAACAGCGCTCAATCGGCATTACTTCCGTATCCTGCACCATTTGCAAAAGATCCCGCGTTTTTAAACCGATGTTCTGGACGCGCAAATGGCAGGCAACGTGGTAGGCGATCTTGCCTAAGGATTGCTTGAACTCGGTGTTAAGTTTGCCTTCCTTGTGGCGCAACATCAGGTATTCAAACGGATCGTACATGGCATCTTTAACCTTCTGTACCTCCGCATCCTCCGGGAACATCAAGGGCAGTTCCTGCTTGAACATCAGGGCACAGGACGGCACCGGGGCAACAATGTCCCAACCTTCGTCCACCAGTTTGGCCAGCACCGGAATATTGGCATTCTTGGCCTCTTCGACGGAATCCAGATCCCCCAGTTCCAGCTTGGGCATACCGCAGCATTGTTCCTTCTGGGCTGTGGTGACAGGAATGCCGTTGTGCTCAAATACCGCCACCAGGTCTTCTCCCACATGCGGCTCATTATAGTTGCCGTAACAGGTGGCAAATAACACAACCTTGCCTTTGGTGGTTTCGCCTGCTTCAGCGACGGCTGTCGATTTATGCCCGGCCAGTCGCTTACGCAGGGTGCGACTGTGAAATTCCGGCAGTACTGCATCGGCATCCACCCCTAGAGTACTCTGCAGCATTTTGCGCATGGGTTTGCTGCGGTTGGCGGCGTTGACGGTTTGCACAACCACCGGAATACCGGCGAGTTTGCCCATGGTATCGGTTGAGGTCAGCATTTTATTGCGGAAGCTCGCGCCCTGCTGTTTGAACTGGATCGCCTTGGCACGCAACATCAGGTGTGGGAAATCGACGTTCCACTCATGGGGTGGAACATAAGGGCACTTGGTCATGTAGCACAGGTCGCACAGGTAACAATGGTCGACGACCTTCCAGTAATCCTGCTTCGCCACCCCGTCCACTTCCATGGTGTCTGATTCATCCACCAAATCAAACAGGGTGGGAAATGAGTGACACAGGCTGACACAGCGGCGGCAACCGTGGCAGATATCATAAACCCGCTCCAGTTCCTGATAGAGGTCATCCTGGTCATAAAACGTGGCGCTTTTCCAATCGAGCGGATGCCGGGTTGGGGCTTCGAGATTACCTTCGCGACGTGTTTCAGTAGGTGCAGACATGATCAAATGTCCTTATTGTTATAAACTAATTATTATGACGGGAAACGGGAGCATAATCTGCTCCCGTCTTCGTCAGGCAAGCTCTCAAATGAGATTAACCTTCCAGGTTATCCAGTGCTTTCTGGAAACGGTTGGCGTGTGAGCGTTCCGCCTTCGCCAGAGTCTCAAACCAGTCAGCGATTTCATCAAAGCCTTCTTCACGCGCGGCTTTTGCCATACCCGGGTACATGTCGGTGTATTCGTGAGTTTCACCGGCGATGGATGCCTTCAGGTTGTCAGAAGTCGCACCGATAGGCAGACCGGTTGCCGGATCGCCACTTTCTTCCAGGTATTCCAGGTGACCGTGGGCATGGCCGGTTTCGCCTTCCGCAGTAGAACGGAACACGCTAGACACGTCATTGTAGCCTTCCACGTCAGCCTTGGCTGCGAAGTACAGGTAGCGACGGTTCGCCTGGGATTCACCGGCGAAGGCGTCCTTCAGGTTCTGTTCGGTTTTGGATCCTTTCAAAGCCATGGTATTTACCCCCATTGATTGTGGTTTTAAGATACAGCCTG
>CBDUOW010000083.1:0-6668 GCA_965368945.1 uncultured Gammaproteobacteria bacterium | reverse complement strand
GGCGAATTCATACGCCAGGATTCACAGTTTCGTAATTGGATCACGCCGAATGGCCAGCCCGGACTGTCAGGCGAAGGTGGCTTTGCCGCCGAGCCGGGGCGCTATCATTTATACGTCTCCTATGCTTGTCCCTGGGCGCACCGAACCCTGATCTTTCGCAAGTTAAAAAAACTGGAAGACCTCATTAGTGTTAGCGTAGTCCATCCGAACATGGGGCCGAAGGGATGGGATTTTGCTGATTATCCCGGTGCAACAGGCGACACACTCTACCATTTTAAATATTTGCATGAAGCCTATGCACTCGCTCAGCCGGACTACAGCGGGATTGTGACGGTACCCGTTCTGTGGGATAAACAACGCCACACCATCGTTAACAATGAATCCTCGGAGATCATTCGTATGTTCAACCAGGTGTTTGATAACTGGGGTGATGCCACGCTGGATCTGTATCCCGAACCACTACGGGCGGATATCGATGCCATCAATGACCTCGTGTACGACAACATCAATAACGGTGTCTACCGGGTTGGCTTTGCCCGTAATCAACGGGCGTATGAAGATGCATTTGATGCCTTGTTTGCCGCACTCGATGAGATAGATGATCGTCTTGCAACACAACGCTATCTGGTTGGTCAGCAGATTACTGAAGCGGACTGGCGGTTGTTTGTCACGCTGGTCCGGTTCGATGCGGTGTACGTGGGTCACTTCAAGTGTAATCTGCGTCGTATTGCCGACTATCCAAATCTTTCAAATTATTTACGCGAGTTGTATCAAATACCCGGAATTGCCGAGACAGTTAACTTCTCCCATATCAAGCAACATTATTACTACAGTCACACTGACATTAATCCAACGCGAATTGTGCCCAAAGGGCCGGAGCTGGATCTCGATTCAGCACATAATCGAGGAGAATTGTAATGAACACGGTGTTAAAAACAGAATCCCGGATTGAGGTCCAGTCTGGTCAATTGACAGTTGAAGGCGATGGCGCAGAAGTCGTGCGATTATTCCCCTTGCGCAGTGGCCGAATGAATTACGATCCCTTTGTCCTGTTCGATCATTTTTTTCTCGAGGCAGGGACCGGTTTTCCGACCCATCCGCATCGTGGCTTCGAGGCCATTACCTATTTGTTTGAAGGTGGCATGCAACACAAGGATAACCTTGGGAATGATTCCACCGTGACCGCCGGTGGTGCACAGCGATTCACCGCCGGTGCGGGAATAGAACATTCTGAAATGCCAGACGGGACAAGCAGCGGCATCCAGCTATGGATAAATTTGCCCAAGGCTTTAAAAATGATTCCGCCGGATTACCAGGCGGTTGCTGCTGGAGAAATACCGGAACATGCATTTGATGGAGGTAAAAGGCGGGTTATTGTCGGAGAAGGTTCGCCGCTGACATTACACACGCAAGTACGCTATGAGGACATCACATTGCATTCGGCAGGGTTATACCAGGCATCGGTATCAACTGATGAGCAGGGATTGATCTATGTGTTGGAAGGCGAAATCAAATTTAAGGGCCATACCGTTAAGCAGCAGCAGGTCGCCTATTTTGGCCGCCTCGATGCCCTGACCCTAAGCAGTGAAGCGGGCGCCCGATTTGTGATGTGTGTGGGTCACCCCCATCATGAGCCCATACGACAGTATGGTCCTTATGTTGATTGAGAATGCCTCAGGACAATGTGAATCGTTTGTTGTGCAATGAACATCAGTCTGGAGCAACGGTCGACTGACTGTAGCTGATTCGATCCGGCGCGACCGCCCCGGCTGAGAGGATAAAGGTCATTGCCTCGTCCATACTCCAGTCGGTGGAAATCAGATCCTCCAGTGGGACGATTTCCATGTACCCGGAGGTGGGGTTGGGCGTGGTTGGCACATAGACAGCCGCCAATTGTTGGCCCGTGTTAGCGTCCTCCATCACCTTGGTGACGAATCCGACAGTGCGCATTCCCGGATGGGGAAACGCGATGAGAACAACGCGTTGGATATTCTCCGGTTTACTTTTTAATACCCCAATCAGTTTACTCACGGCACCATAAACAGTCTGGACGACCGGGATACGATGCATCAGGGTGTCCACCAGGCTGAGGATACGCTCGCCAATCACCTTTGAGGCCACCCAGCCGAGCAAGTATAGGGCAAATAGCGTTAATACTATGGCGAGTATTGACTGGAACCAGGGCGCGACCATCCACTCCGCCATGGTCGGGCTATGCTGTTGAAGGGTTTTGGACACGGCCATTACCCAGGGAAGGCCCAGGCTGGAGAGTTGAACGAAAAAGAATTTGAAGACCAGCCAGGTAATCCACAGAGGAATGACCGACAAGATGCCAGTCAGCAAATAGCGTTGAGCGTTTCTCATCATAATACCAATATCAGAATTTCGTAATATTAATTAACTCCGGCAACATCATAGCATTCATGCCTGTCGAACTTGTGCATTGGATATTAATCAATTGCCCGGATAAGGGACGTCAGTTTTGTCGATCGACATCCGGATAATCACACTTGTTAATCAAATTTCTAGTAATGCATCTTAAGTTGTTGTATATCATTGCTGACGTGGATTGCAACTTGCTACTTGTTTTAATCGAAATAAAAACTGCTTGCCAGTGACTGTCGGATGCGATAGTTTCACAGAGGTTTCTGGGGGTTAGCTGCTGGTTACCCTCATCAGCAGAAATACGATCTACTGTAAATATTCTCCCAGGAGAATGTATTTGTAGTACTGGGATTCCTCGTTATCAACCCGAACCCGATGTTCGCGGCCTTGAGTACATGCAATGGGGAAGTTGTAAATTTCTATTCCTGTGATGCAATAATAAATATTCGCAAAGCTGAAGCGAGGAATAGAAGTGAGTCTTGCTCATGGGGGAGGAGCGAGTGGTGGATGTGCCTGATTCAGATGAGTCAACAGAGCTTCAGCCTACGGCTGAAGAACAGGTGGCTGCCCCCGCTATTTCTGCCGCTGCCCGGCGAATCCTGCTAATCCTGGATGAACTCAAAACCAGCCGTGCCGGCGCTATTGTCTATCAACAGATTGAACATATCCTGAAAGACTTGGAACAGGATCATGCTGAACGTGAACATGTGTTCCGCTATTGGTTATCCAGTCTACTGGATGCTTATTCACAGCATTTAAAGCAGGACACACCATTATTTGTACAAACCAGACTGATTCAGAAACAATTACAGAATCCCCTGGCGCTCACTGAGCTCAAGTCCCTGCGCCGTTATATCGATATGTACACCATGCATAGTGCGCGGCTGCAGCATTATGATCATAGCGTGCTGCAAAAAGCGATTCAGCCATTATTAGCCTACTATACCGTCGACAGTAATTTAGCCACTGAACCAGATGAAACCACGGTTGCTCAAAAGCCGGATGATAATACTGAGCGACAAACAAGTGTAGAAACCCCGGTTGGTGAATCAATCTCACCGTCTGACCCGGACATGGAACGGAAACTTGCTTCTACCTATCGTCGCTATTTGAATACCCAGCAACAGAATGCGGAAAAAGTTCAACAAATTCTGGCGCAGCGGATTCAGGAAACGATTGAGGAAAACAGACAGTTCGGCAGCATGCTGGATAGTGTCAGTAACGGCCTGCAGGAAGCGGAAAATATGCAGGATATTCAGGTGTTACGTAAGTGTTTGTTGGAAGATGTTGCCTCATTGTCGCAGACACACCATACCCTGGTTGACAAGCTGAGTGAGACGAAGAGTTATTTACGAATGATTGAGACTGATAGTCGCAAGCTCAGTGATGAGTTGGCGCGTGTCAGAATGTTAAGCATGACAGACGAGTTGACTGAATTGCCAAACCGGCGCGCTTTCATGCGCAGGCTGAAAGACGAGGTAGGTCGCACCAAGCGTTATGGTTTTCGCATGGTGTTGGTGATGCTTGATCTGGATAATTTCAAAAACATTAATGATCGTTTCGGCCATGCTGGTGGCGATACAGTATTGCGAACCTATGCCAATGACATCCTCACGGTATTTCGGCAGCATGATATGGTTGCCCGTTATGGAGGAGAAGAGTTTGCCGTATTATTGCCCAATACGGATGAGCATGGGGCGCAAGCCGCCTTGAACAAGGTTCGTCGTCAGGTTGCAGAAACCCGCTGCGTTAATGAAGAAGATGTAATTGAAGTTCCCACGTTTTCGGCTGGTATGACAATGTACGTGAATGGGGATGCTCTGGAAAACATGATTCAGCGTGCTGACGAGGCGTTGTACACCGCCAAACGGCTTGGCCGTAACCGAATTGAAGTCAAGTATGGGTTAGCAACGGACAATAATCCGGTAAAGCTTGAACCGGCAGTGAATGAAGGTAACAACAACTAGTTGTTACCGAAAATGACTACTGTTTGCTATTCAAGTCGAGGCATATAGTGAAGTAGTCTTTTATTAGCAGAAAAAAGTTTAAATCTTATTACTCTCTACCGATTAAAATCCTTACCGCAGTGCCAACACAATTCAAAGTTGGCCGGGTTACGTTCGCCGCATTGCCGACAAAATACCCACTCCGTATCAGAAGGAGTAGATTCATATTTACTAATGATCCCTTCTGCCAGCGATTTATCGCGTTCATCCTCCAGCCAGATTTGGGGGTAGGCCTGTTCAAAAGGAATTTCACCGCTCGCACCCTGGGCATAGGTGTTGAGGATTTGTGCCGCGATACCTGCCTGTTGAAGTAAGTTAACCAGAAGATGGGCTTCGGGGAGGTTGCTGGCAGAATATATTTTTATCATGCGACTCACATGAGTCCGTACTGCAAACCGTGTATGTAATTAATCACTTTACCAGCAAGTTGAGTAAGCAACTCAATCGATAGATATATTAATTGCCTGGTAAAGCGCACTAACCCCAATAAATATATATGTTACAGATAAAGAATTAATGAACCGGTAGTTTTTTACGCAGGTCATCCCGATCAAACCACCACTCATCCTCTACCAGCACGTCAATAACCGTAGCCATGCGTGGTAAAAAGTCGCCCGGCTCCTTGAGATGCAATTTATCCATCCAGGCGCCAAGTTCGGCCTGGGTGCTGACATTGCTATGACGCTTTGCAACCTGACCGATTATATTTTGCGTCAGGAAGGTAAGACTGTCATGTTTGTTATCCGCTGCCCGAATATCAGCAATGTAGTGAGCAGTTATGGCGGCTACCGCGGCACCATCCGAATCATCCGGTGTTTCCTCCACGATATGTTGCAGCATGGCGATCGTCGTGTCGGGTTGAATCGGAAAGGTTATGGCCAGCCAGACACCCTGGCCCAGCGCGGCAAGTGATGCCGGTTGTTCGGTTTGAAACAAAACATTGTAGGATTCGACTGCTTCCTGCCATTGTTCAGTGTTCAAAAATACCATAAGTGCTTCGCGCGCCGTGATCCAGGCTTCCTCTTTGCGATCCAGAGCAAGCTGGGTTTCTGCGATATCGAGTTGAACACGGGCACGGTCTATCTCAGTGGCAGTAGCAGGTAATTCCGCCAGGTGCTGCTGGTACAAGCTCAGTTGCTTTTCCAGTGACTGAGAGTCTGTTTCAGGCCCGGTCAATTGGGTCCCGAACATGCTGGTCTCCAGGTCGTTATCGCTCATGTGTTGCTCCAGAAATGTCTGCCTAGAAATGAAAGCGCGCTATTATATTGAGGTTGAGTCAGGAATAACAGTTAAGTTAGGTAACGGGGTAGAGGTGATTGTTATCCAGAAAACTAACGCAATACACGCTGTTAGATAGGCCTTACCCCTGTACTGAACAGGGTTTCCACATCCAGCCATAAGCCCTTGTCAGTCATAAGGGATTGAATCTCGCTTAGGTGCTCAATCCTGAAACGCCCCTGTTGCTCGGCATCCAGTTTATCTAGATAGCCTCTGAATCCACTACTATAGATTATCTCCCACCAGTCATCCGGCTGATTAAGGTGATAACCGAGCTGTTCTTTTATGACTTGTGTTTCAGAGAAACCTGCTGCTTCGAGCAACTCATGACATTCCTGCTCCGTGGCCAGTTGGATCCAGTTTTCTATTGGAATCGCGATGCCAAAGGTTTCCATGCGCAGCCGGAACATCTCGGCAAGCGGTTGAAAAGCGTTGGCGGAAAACGTAGTAAACATGACACGTCCACCGGGCTTTAATACCTGACGCCAGCTTGTTAATCCAGCCAGCATATCGGGCAGGAAAAATATGCCAAATGAACAGGTGACATTATCAAAATAGCGACTTTTAAATTCCAGTGATTCGGCGTCCATGACATGAAAGTCGATATTGGAAAGGCCGGCACGTTGAAAATTGGCCCTGGCCTTAGTCAACATATTTTCCGCCAGGTCAATGGCCTGGACCCGACCTTGTGGGCCAAGAGTCTGTGCGGCGGCCAAGGCAACGGCGCCAGTACCAGTGGCCACATCCAGGATCTTGGCGTCCGGTGCGGGGCGTAAATGGCTGATGAGTCGATCCGCACAGAAGGGAAAGAAGCGCATTGATTGATTATCGTAATGGTTAGCTACCAGGTTGAATACCGCGATAGCGTTCTGCTTGTCTTGATCTGTCATGATTTGTTTAAGCGGTGACTAATTAATGTTGAATTATCCGCTATATTTTATTTGATAACAAAAAGCTTTTTACGGCTGAAATGAAGAAAACAGTCGTGGAACACACCAC
>CBDUOW010000082.1:0-6713 GCA_965368945.1 uncultured Gammaproteobacteria bacterium | reverse complement strand
GTTACAGTCTTTTCAATACCTGATGGGGTTGCAGCGGGCAGTTGATAAACTATCAACAACAAAACCGCAATTGCGATAGCGCGCCAGCAATTGTCCATACGAATAAGGCCGCACAGTGGAGAAGTGAACCGCATCATTGCGCGCCCTGGTTCAGCTATAACACGTAGAGGTATATTGCGAGGAAGTGGCTGACGCTGCCCGCCAGTACAAACAGGTGCCAGATACCGTGGGCATGATTCATTTTTTCATCCAGGGCGTAGAACACCATCCCACCGGTATAGCACAGGCCGCCAAACACCAGCAGGATCAGGCCACCGGTGGGCAGGTTTTGCAGCAAGGGGTATAAGGCAACCAATACCACCCAGCCCATAAGGAGATAAATGACCATCTGATAAACGCGAGGGCCGTCACGATGCAGGCTGTCGAGCACTATCCCGAGAATGGCCAGGCCCCAGACGATGCCGAACAGCGACCAGCCCCAGGCTCCGCGCAGGGTTACCAGGGTAAAGGGCGTGTAGGAACCGGCGATAAGGAGATAAATAGCCGCATGATCCAGCTTCTGAAAGATAATTTTCGCGCGACCGTGCAGACTGTGATACAGCGTTGAGAAGGTATACAACAGGAACAGGGTGGTGCCATAAATGCTGAAGCTGACGATCTTCCAGGGATCACCCTGCAATGAGGCAAATACCACCAGTACCACCAGGGCGGCAAGCGCCAGAGCGGCGCCGACAAGATGAGTAATACTGTTAAAACGTTCGCCGTGATACATCAGTGAATGATGACACTGGGAGAGCAATGAATGCAAAAAAAATTATCAATGATCTGATATGGATTTTGTGGGCTGGCTTGAGAGCTGCTTAGCGGTAGAAAATATGCTGGCCGATACGGGCAACGGGTGTTTTCTTGCGTGCCCAACTGGGTTTTATGGATCTGGCGTGATAGAACAGGGCGCCGTCGACTTCAGGCTCATGGCGTTGATAGTAGACCGCCTCGGCAATCGCGACGGCACGGTGCCATTCTTTTTTCTTTATTTTTGGTTTGACGTCAAATTCTGTCCAGGAAAATGCGCCCACATCACGGCGCCGAATTCTGTCCCAGCCTTTCTGATATACCACCTCGCAGATGGTGTTTGGGTAGCGAGGTGATGCTACCCGGTTAAGCGTGACTTCGGCAACGGCATTTTGTCCTGCCGTGGGTTCACCTCTGGCTTCATGATAAATATTCAGTGCCAGACAAGTGAGTTGGCGATTGTCCGCCTGTGTATCCTTTGACTGAATGATTCCAAAACTGATGAGGGTGACAGTCAAGGCCAGGCCTGAGAGAAGAAACACTGGGAAATAATCTGTTTCCCGGGTAATCCACCAGGACCTCAGATTCAGCCACCAACCGCCAAACGGCAGGGCGTAGCGAAGGCCGTGGAGCTTATATAAGATATGCCTGAACATAATTCGAGTATAACCAGTCAGCCGGAGTTGATATGGCGATAGGTCATGCAATTGTGACTCACTGTGATGTATTACCATAGCAATCGTAAATTCTGTGAACTGCGCCAGATTGACTATGTTCGAATTGCTGGCGTAAGTGGGAGACAAGGATATTCATGATTTTGGCCATTGATGTTGATTATCGACTCAATAATGCCGTGGTAGCCGGTGTTGTGTTGCGTGATTGGCAGGATGAGGCGCCAATAAAGGAGATAACCGCCGACTGTGATTTGGTGCATGACTATGTGCCGGGTGAATTTTATCGTCGGGAATTGCCCTGTCTTCTCAAGTTACTCGAACAGGTTGATATCAATCTCAAAACGATCGTGATTGATGGCTATGTCTATCTGGGCAAAGACCGCATCCCGGGATTAGGCCGTTATTTATATGACGCTTTGGATAAGCAAGTAGCGGTGATCGGTGTCGCGAAAACCGCATTCAAGGACACACCGGCCAGCACGGAGGTAAGGCGGGGAACAAGCCAGCGGCCTCTCTATGTCACCGCCGTCGGCATCGATGAAGCAAGCGCGCAACGGTGCATTCAGGTAATGCATGGTCATGGCCGGATTCCCACATTGCTGAAACGAGTCGATCACTTGTGTCGTGCTGTGACATAAACGCCGATAAAACCACAAGCTTGTTGAGACCCTCAGACTTTGGCCTTGCTGTGATCCCGTGCCAGCAGAATATAGAACGCCGGCAGCACATACAGGGTAAACAGGGTGCCAATCCCCAGGCCCGCGGCAATCGTCAGGCCGATATGAAAACGACTCACTGCACCGGCCCCGGTGGCAATCAATAATGGCACCATGGCGACGATCAGGGCGACCGAGGTCATGAAGATGGGCCGCAGCCGGATGGTGGCGGCTTTTTCCACCGCCTCGCGTTTCGACAGGCCTTCGTTAATTTGCAGCTTGTTGGCAAATTCAACAATCAGGATGCCGTTCTTCGCCACCACGCCGATCAGGGTAATCAGTCCTACCTTGGTATAGATATTCAAAGACAGGGCGTTCACATCAAACATGATAAATATTAATGATCCGGCGGTAGCCAACGGTACTGACACCAGAATGATGGCCGGGTCACGCCAGCTTTCAAACTGCGCCGCCAGCACCAGATAAATTACCAGTAGCGACATTAACATGGTGATGGTCAGGGCGCCGCTTTCCTTGGCGTATTGGCGTGATTCTGCCAGATAATCATAACCATAACCCTTGGGCAGGCTATTCTCTGCCAATTCGGCAAGATAATCAGTTGCATCCCCCAATGCCACTCCCGGACTATTTACACCCTGAATAATTAATGAATTTAACTGTTGAAACTGGGTGCGATCCGTCGGTTCGACTGATTGTTTCAGGGTTACGAGGTTAGACAGGGGTACCAGATCGCCGCTGGCACTGCGGACGTAATAATCCTTGAGCATGTCGGCATCGCGCCGGAACTCCCGCGCCACCAGGGGGATGACTTTATAACTGCGCCCTTCCATGCTGAAACGATTGACGTAACCACCACCCAACAAGGTCCCCAGATTACGACCGATACTGGCCATACTGATACCCATATCACCGGCGCGATCGCGATCAATCTCGACACTGATTGTGGGCCGGTCAATATCGATGGATTTTTCCAGGAACATGAACTTGCCACTGCCCATGGCCTGTCCCAGCAGTTGATCAGCCACCTCGACCAGTTCTTCATAACTGCGATCGGTGGTCAGCACAAATTGCAACGGCGCCCCACGCGAGGGCGTGGGAATACTCGGGCGGGGAAACACAAAGCTGCGAAAGCCGGCGACCTGACCGATCGCGCCGAACACTGGGCCTTTGAGTTCGTTCTGGCTACGCTCGCGTTCTTCAACAGGTTTCATTTTGAAGCCGCCGAAGATCTGCCCCGGTGTGCGCCCCAGGATATAAAAACTCTCGTTGTATTCGGGAAAGGTTTCAAATATCGAATTGATCTGGCCACCGTAGGCTTCGAGGTATTCGAGGGTAGCGGTCCGCGGCCCGGTGGAACTGAAAAACAGAATCCCCTGATCTTCATCCGGCGCCAGTTCATTTTTACTGTTCATGTACATCAGGAAATTCGAGAACAGAATCACCCCACCCAGAATCACCAACACACTAATTCGATTCAGTGCCTTATGTAAGCTACGTTGATAGGCATTGGATAACCAGGTGAAGGCCTGTTCCACCGTTTGCTCAAAGCGTCCTTCCTTGCCGTGTTCTCGCAATACCCGTGACGACAACATCGGTGATAAGGTCAGGGCCACCACCCCCGAAATTAATACCGCGCCGGTGAGGGTAAAGGCAAATTCGATGAACAGGGCACCGGTTAAACCCCCCATAAATCCGATGGGGGCATACACGGCCAGCAGGGTTGTGGTCATCGCAATGATCGGGATAGCCAGTTCCCGTGCGCCTGAAATGGCCGCCTGCATGCGTGTTTCACCCTGTTCAATATGGCGATGCACATTCTCCACCACAATAATGGCATCATCCACCACCAGGCCGATGGCCAGCACCATCGACAGCAGGGTCAGCAAATTGAGCGAATAGCCCAGCACATACATGACGAAGGCGGCGCCGATCAGCGATAGAGGCACGGCCACGGCCGGGATAATCGCGGCACGCACAGAACCCAGGGTGAGATAGATCACCACCAGTACGATCAATACGGCTTCGATAATGGTTTTATAGACTTCCTTGATGGACGATTTGATGAACTGGCTGGCATCATACGGAACCTTGACCTGCAAGCCTTTTGGTAACTGGGCCGCGATACGCGGGATCAAATCGTTGACCCGATCCGCCACGCTGATTGGATTGGCACCGGGAGCCTGCTCGATAGCAATAAAAACCGAAGGGATACCTTTATACCAGGTGGTGAAATCATAATTGTCGGCACCCAATTCGGTCCGGGCGATATCCTGCAGGCGTACCAGGCTGCCGTTCTGACTGCGCACCACCAGCTTGCGGAAATTTTCCGGCGCATTGACGTCGGTTGTGGCGGTGAGATTGATGGTGACGTATTTGTCTTTGGTGGAGCCGATCCCGGCCTGGTAGTTATTGTCGCGCAATACACTGACCACATCTTCCCCAGTGACACCCAGCGCCGCCATGCGTTGCGGATCGAGCCAGATGCGCATGGCAAACTGCGAGGCAAACAGGCGCGCCTTTGCCACCCCGGGCAGGGCCTGCAATTGCGGTTGTACCACGCGCAGGACATAATCACTGATTTGCGGGCGCGGGATCGTGTCGCTGAAAAACGCCAGGTACATCAAGGCCGTGCGATCCCCGGTGGTGGATTCAATCACCGGATCTTCCACTTCGCCTGGCAATTCACCACGTTTACTGGCGACCTTGGCCTGAATTTCGGCGATGGCCGCGTTGGGATCATAATTCAGGCGCATCTGGGCTTCGATGGTCGACAGGCCCTGGGAACTGGTGGAAGAAATGTAATCGATGCCGTTGGCTTCCGCCATCGCCTGTTGCAGGGGCGTGGTGACAAACCCCTTGATCAGTTCAGAACTGGCGCCGGGATAGGCGGTGGTGACGGTGATCACGGTGTTCTTGATCAACGGAAACTGGCGCACTTCCAGCAGGCCGAGCGAACGCAATCCCATCAACAGGATCAACAAACTGACCACGGTCGCCAGCACCGGGCGATGAATAAAGATATCGGTAAACTTCATTCGCCGCGTACCTCGGCGTCCTGCAGTTCCACGCTGTTATCGATTTTGACAGGCATGCCTTCCCGTAACTTGACCAGTCCAGCCCTGACTACCCGATCACCGGCTTCCACTCCCTGCAGAATGGCAACGCGGCCGGCGCGAGTTTCACCACTGACGACCTGATGCCGTTTGACGCGCAGTGTTCCGTCATTCTGTGTCTCAATCAAATAAACGAAATCACCATAGGTGTTATAGCTGACAGCGGTGCGGGGTACGGTGAGCACTTGTTGGCTTTCTGCGTGTAGGGTTTGCACTTCAGCAAACATGCCGGGACGCAGGCGCTGTTCACTGTTAGGCAAGGTAGCGCGGATCTTCAACGTGCGGGTTGCCCGATTCACATCCGCATCGATGGCGCTGACCACACCGCGAAAGATTTCACCCGGCATCGCTTCCACGCTGACCTCTACTTCCTGGCCGGCCGCAACCTGGTGCAGATACCGTTCCGGTAATGTGTAGTCCACATGAATAGGATCCATTGCCTGTAAACTCACGATGTGATCCCCGGGTTCCAGAAACTGGCCGATGTCAACCAGACTGATACCCAGCAAGCCGCTGAAAGGGGCGCGAATGACTTTTTTATTAATCACCGCTTCCTGTTCGGCAACCCGCGCCAGCGCTGCCTCGTACAAGGCCTGTGCTTCATCATATTCTGACTTGGAAGTAACTTGCTTTTTCAGCAGATCCTTGCTGCGGTTGAACTTGATTTGGGCCAGGCGCCGTTCCGCCCGCAGGGCATCCAGGGCGGCACGATCCACAGCATCATCCAGCCGTATCAGTATGGCGCCTTGTTCCGCTCGCTCACCGGAAGTGAAGACGATTTCCTTGATGACGCCGCTGACTTCCGCAGCAACGCTGATCCCGTTAGTGGCATCGAGCGATCCCACGGCCCGCAGTCGCGGCACCCAGTTTTCCTGCACGACCTCGGTCGCCGCTACCGTTGCGGGGGGGAATGGTTGCGCCGTGCGGGCCTGCATACTGTACTGCTGCCATTGCTTGATGCCGAAGATGCTACCCAGCAGGACAACAAGCAACACAACAACAATCAGCAAAGGTTTTTTCATGGCCAATAGTCCTTGATTTATCTTTTTCACAATGGAGTCAGGCGATCGTTGCGTTTAATCCAGTATAGAAGCCCGTTGTATCAGGAGATATGACATTTGTCCAAACAGTTTGTTGCTTTGAATTAACGCATGTTTAGCATGGGTTTGGGACAGAAATGCGAAAAATAAAAAGGGACACCCTGTGTCCCTTTTGAGCATTTGTCCGCTGAGTTATTTATTAGTGACGGAAATGGCGCATACCGGTGAATACCATGGCGATGTTGTGCTCATCGGCGGCCGCGATGACTTCCTCATCGCGCATGGAACCACCGGGTTGAATCACCGCACTGATGCCGTTTTCCGCCGCCTGGTCCAGGCCGTCACGGAAAGGGAAGAACGCATCCGAGGCCATAACAGAGCCTTTGACTTCCAGGCCGGCATGCTCCGCCTTGATAC
>CBDUOW010000081.1:0-6889 GCA_965368945.1 uncultured Gammaproteobacteria bacterium | reverse complement strand
CCCTTGTGTTATGTCAGCAAAACCCGGCGGGTTTTGCTCCACTTTAATATTCAGAAACACCTCATTTGGACATGTGCAGCCGAGCACCCCCTGAACAAAGCTTTTAATAGCCTTTTTATCTTTTTCTGATATTACCGTCATCTGATTCCTTATTACCTGCCTCCTGATATCTGAATTAATCCAACCACAGGGATACAGCGTTAGTCTTCCTTGATATCTGACGGCGGTTCACTTTTCTTATTATTTCCACTGGCTACTTCCTTATCAGATGCCTTGCTCTGTTTAGCGGACTCTTTCGGCGTTCCTTTTGGCCAGGCGCCAAATGGGTATGGATAGTAATCACTGTTAAAAGTCAGAAACTGCAGGATTTGATATACATAGGTGCCAAGGCTTTGCCCCAGCTTTAACAATCGCTCATTCGAGTTTCCGGTGAACAAGGCCAATAGAAACTGGAAGACGACTACTGCCGTAATAACGATCTCCGCGACAGTATAAAAAATGACAAACAGCAACATATATAAACCCCGCAACCAGGTTTTACGTTCTTTTAAATGTGCTTTGAGTTCATTGGTCATGCTTTTTTACCTCATTATTATTGATTGATATAATATTTCGAATTACTGTTTCTCGCCCTCTGGTAGTTAAGTCCCTACCATTGCCTAGTCTCCGGTTTTCTTGTAAGTCCCAACCAGTTCAGCTTGTGCAATGACATGTCCTTGCATGGCGGCTTCAACCTCTACCTTGGTTGGGGAACTCAGGTTTTCCAGGATGGTATCCAGAACATAGAGTTTGAAGAAATAGCGATGCCGGCCAATTGGCGGGCATGGGCCTCCATAGCCGATATTTTTCCAGTCATTCAGGCCTTGTTTCGTACCAACCGGCAGCATGTCTGCCATGGCGCCTTCCGGTAAGCCTCTTACATCGGGCGGCAAATTGTAGACTACCCAGTGTACCCAGGTCATCCTGGGGGCATCTGGATCCGGCGCATCCGGATCATCTACGATCAGGACCAGGCTTTGCGCATTTTCAGGAACACCATCCCATTCCAGCGGAGGTGCAACGTCATCGCCTTCACAAGTGTATTTGGAGGGGACTACCCCGCCCTCGTTGAACACACCGGAATTCAGTGACAGTGTCATAATTCTCTCCCTTGCAGGTACTCGCCATTCAGACAAATGCCACCATCTGGCTGGTATTTTAAATTTTTCTCTATTAATAATAAGATACTAATACGTTCGGAACAAAGAGAAGCCGCGAATTGAATATCCACATACCCGTGACGGGGCTCAACACTGGCATTTCCGCTGGTCATTCATGGGACTCTCAAAACAATTCAAGAGCCAATGTATCGCCTACAGGCAACTCATATATACCATCTCACCAAGTACCGCATAATAATTCTGGCATTACTTTGGAATTAACGTCGGATTCACTCTCCAGGAGCAAGTGATATTTTACTGATTGACTATTTTTTGGTCACCGCCGCACTGGTTTAATTGTTAAAATTTTAGGACAATGCCCACTTCTTAATCATAGAGTTCAATAGATAATAACGCACTATGATACGCTGGTATTTTTGCATTATATACCAATTATATAGCTATATCCGTGGTGGTACTCCGCCGGTAAACACATTCCCTGAGCAGACTTAAGATTATGGAACTTAAAGACATTGCCTCGATTAAACAGGCAACACTCTTCGGACATCGCGAACTGTTTAGCCTGGGCTTCAGCCTCATTTTTATCATTGGCATCATCTTTTTTGCCAATTTCCAGGTCGGCGACATTCCGGGCAGCACCATGCTCATCATCGCCGCGGTCATTGGGGCTTACATGGCAATCAACATTGGAGCCAATGATGTCGCCAACAACGTCGGCCCGGCAGTAGGTTCCAAGGCACTGTCACTGGTCGGTGCCATTGTCATTGCCAGCATTTTTGAAGCCGCGGGGGCGCTGATTGCCGGTGGTGACGTAATTAGTACCATCAAGAAAGGCATTATCGATCCGTCGATGATTACCAACCCGGATACCTTTATCTGGCTGATGATGGCGGCACTGTTAGCTGGCGCGCTCTGGTTGAACATTGCCACGGCAATGGGGGCACCGGTTTCCACCACCCATTCCATTGTCGGCGCAGTGCTGGGAGCCGGCATCGCCGCCGGTGGCTGGGAAGTTGCCAACTGGGACAAAATGGGCGCGATTGCCGCAAGTTGGGTCATTTCACCCGTGTGCGGCGGCCTGATTGCCGCCGGCTTCCTTTACCTCATCAAGCGCAGCATCACCTATCAATCCGACATGACGGCGGCAGCCCGCAAAATGGTGCCCTTGCTGGTGGCTCTCATGGCGTGGGCATTCAGTACCTACCTGATCCTCAAAGGACTGAAAAAAATCTGGAAATTCGAGTTTTATGAAGCGGCATTGATCGGCTTTGTTATCGCTATAGTTGTCTACTTCGTGGTCAAGCCCCTGATCTACAAACAAGCAAATAAACTGAAAAATGATAAACCCAGCATCAATCGGTTGTTTACCATCCCGCTGATTTTTGCTGCCGCCTTACTCAGCTTTGCCCATGGGGCCAATGACGTGGCCAACGCCGTCGGTCCCTTGGCCGCCATCAATGCGGCCATTGTCGGTGAAGGTGTAGCCACAAAGGCCGCTATTCCACTCTGGGTCATGATGATTGGCGCCGTGGGTATTGCAATCGGACTCGCGCTTTATGGTCCCAGGCTCATTCGCACCGTAGGCACGGAAATCACTGAACTGGATCAAAGTCGTGCCTTCTGTATAGCCATGGCAGCGGCGATCACAGTCATCATTGCCAGTCAAATGGGCCTGCCGGTGAGTTCGACCCATATTGCTGTCGGTGCCGTGTTTGGTGTGGGATTCCTGCGTGAGTTTATCAAATCCAGCTACGCCAAGATGATTGACGAGATCAAGCGACACCATATCGGTAAGAATCAAAATGAAGTCGAAACCTTCCTGCAGAAATTCAATCGCGCCTCGGTTGCCAACAAAGGCTTGATGCTGAAGCAACTGAAGCGGCAGGCAAAGAAAACAACCCCGATTATCACTAAGGAAGAGCGAAAAGCCCTGCGCAAGGCCTACCGCAAAGACCTGGTTAAACGTTCTGCTTTTATAAAGATTATCGCAGCCTGGGTGATCACAGTGCCCATGTCGGGTTTAATGGCCGCCATGTTGTACTTCACTATTCGCGGTATCATGTTACCCTGATACATATAACTGGTTTTTGCATGATACTTATTTTATTAATGAGCGAATTTTTTTGAGGTTTTCTTCCACATCCGTGTAACTGTGCTCAATAAAGTGAGTGGTTCCATCATACTGTAACACCAGGCTGGGAAAACCTTGTGCCCCAAGTTGCTCTGTCAACATAATTTCCCGTTGTAACAAAGTATCGATTTCGTCGGAATGGATCTGTTCAATAAACCGTTGCCGCTCCAGTCCTAATTCCTCTGCAAGTTGATACAGGTTTTCATATTCAGATGGATCGCCGGCCTTTTGGTAGTAAAGCTGTTGGATAGCCGCATACATCGCCAGCTCCAGGCCAGACTGGCGAGCCACCAACACAGCCTTGCAGGCCGGATAAGTAGAACGCTTGGGCGTATTCAAACTCCAGAAGTCGTGATTAAAAGTGACCCCAGTGTGTTCCGTGATCTTGCGCCAGGCCTGTTGTAGATAGGTCTGCATATCAAGCGGCATGGGTGTGTGGGTTTCCGGAGCCAGCCCGCCAACCACATAGACAATATCCAGTTCGCCCTGTAATCGCACCCGCAGCGCATCCCATACCGGCTTAAAGCCCCAGCACCAACTACACATGGGGTCATACATATAATAAAGCACCGCCTTCACCAGTTAGTCCTGGGAAAACGGTGCCGTAAAAATGGGCGGTGTTTAAAGGTATTCACAACGCCTGTAAAAAAAGTCAGGAAACCGAACCAAATGACGCGTTACTGCTATCTTTGGGCACGGGTACACCGGCAATCCTGGTACCTTGACTGACCGGGCCATCCGGAAACAAGGTGTACAGGTATTTCAAACCACCCTGGATCTGAAATTTCTCTTCCAGTGCATCCGTCAGCATCCTTGCGTGTTTGCTTGCACCATGTTGTGCATAATAGTCCCGCAGGAACCTGATCACAGTCCAATGGGCGTCGGTTAATTCGATTGACTGCATTTGCGCTAGAGTTCGGGCGGTATCCTCCGTCCAGTTATCATATTCGGCATCCTTGTCACGGATACCCAGGACCAGTTCTGTTTTCTGCTCATCTGTGAGTACGTCTATCATGTTCCCTCCTTGATTCTTGCCATGATTACCTCGAAGTATGACAACTATATAAAGCCAGATCAGAGAGAATCAACAATAAAAAACTGGGGTTATTTATTTTTAATGCATTAGAATGTGCTTATATATTTTAGAATTCAATTAGTTAATGTCTTGCTCTAGAACAACCTATGATCATTTATTTACATGGCTTCAACAGTACCGGCAATTCGACCAAGGGGCAGTTTCTGAAAGATCATCTGCCCGATATACCTGTCATGACCCCAACCTACCAGCACGACCCTGAAACTGCCATAGCGTCTCTTGAGCGACTCGTAGAGGAAAATCTGCAGCAAAATCAGCCTCTCATGTTAATCGGATCATCCCTGGGGGGATACTACGCACAGTATCTGGCACACCGGTACAAACTGAAGGTTGTATTGATCAACCCGGCGCTCATGCCACTGGTAACGCTGCATGACTATCTGGGTGAAAATACCAATTTCTACACAGGGGAAACCTATACTCTGACACAGGCGCATCTGGATGCCTTACAGGCGCTGGATGTGCCGGATCCCTGTGCTGAATCGGTCCCAACCCTGCTGCTACTTGATAAAAACGATGAAGTCCTTGATTACCGGATTGCAGCAGAACGTTATCAACATTGTGCCGAGGTGGTCATCTTTGATGGTGGCGACCACCAGTTTCAGCACATGATGGAGGCGCTGCCTAGAATCAGGGCCTTTTATGGGGCTTGATGATTTCAAGCCCCATCATGTGACGAGAGCCAAGCTTCGTAGAGAACACAATAGAAAATGGTAATCTACTTTCTGAGAGATTCTTTCAACTGCTGACAAACTGTCTTTAGCACCTCAATCCGCGCAAACAGCTTGTCATTAGCCGGTATCAATGACCAGGGTGCATAACCGGTACTGGTATGCTCAACCATGGTCTTGACCGCCTGCTTGTATTCATTCCATTTTTCGCGATTACGCCAATCCTCATCCGTAATCTTGTACTGCTTCCAACTGATCTCTTCCCGCTCCTTGAATCGCCTTAGTTGTTCTTCCGGACTGATATGCAGCCAGAACTTGATTACCACAATACCATTCTCAACGAGCTGTTCCTCGAAAGTGTTGATCTCCTGATAAGCACGCATCCATTCATGGGTTGGGGCATAACCTTCTACCCGCTCAACCAACACACGCCCATACCAGGATCGGTCATAAATCGTCATATAACCCGCACGCGGTACATGTCGCCAGAAGCGCCAAAGGTAGTGCTGTGCCCGTTCTTCGTCTGTTGGTGCAGCAATGGAAATTGAACGAAATAGCCTGGCATCAATCGCCGAAGTCATACGACGAATAGTGCCGCCTTTGCCGGCTGCATCCCAACCTTCAAACAAAATTATGGTAGAACGTTTGGCGTCATACATTTCCCAGGACAATTCATGCAGTTTTTTCTTATAATGATGTAAGGCTTCTGTATATACTTCCCGCTCAAGCGACGCCGTTAAATCGACCCGGTCAAGTATCGTTAAAGGGTGATTATCAGTCGGAATCGCCGGCTCATGAACCTGGCTACGTCGATCACCGACTCGATGCTCTTCAAGTCGTTGCTGCATCATTGGAATCAATGCGCGAGCCACACTGTAATCACGAAACCACTTATCGTCGGACTCAATCAAATGCCAGGGACATTCCCCACTGTCTGTCAAACGAATACAGCGTTCTGCCGCAGCAAGGTATTCATCATAAATTTTGGCGCCAGCCCTTTCACCAGGCAGGCCTTTAATATGCTTCTGTATCTCATGACGCTTCTTCATGCGCCGGGCATGACTGTCCTTTGAAAGATGAAACCAGAGCTTGACAATAAGCATGCCATCCAATGACAACATACGTTCATGTTCACTGATTGCTCGACTGGTTTCATCAAGATCCTGATCAGTGATGATTCCATCTGCCCGCTCACGCAAAGGCTCCCAGTACCAGCCACCAAACATAATACCAATACTGCCCCGGGCGGGCATTCTCTTCCAGAAACGCCAGGCTCCAGGACGCTCCTTCTCCTCGTCAGTCTCATCCCAGAAGGCATGTGTCTGGATACCACGGTTATCAAACCACTTGTTCAGACGGTTAACTACATCTCCTTTTCCGGCCGCGTCAACACCTGCCACCATTATCAAGGTCGCAATCCCGGCATCGCGTAAATCGCGTTGCAGCTGAAGCAACCGGGCACGAATCTCGGGCTCTTGTCCCTTGAATTCGTTTTTCGCAAGGGCCTGCCCAAGTTCAACCGATTCAAACATAATGATTTTTTATCATTCTGATACTTTATTCTCCAAATTATAGACAAGCCTGACCAAACGCAAATATAGCGCTTGCCATTACCGAGAAAAAAGCCCCGGCTTCTAAACCAGGGCGATTATTCGATAACTATTAAATTAGTAACTTTTCTACTAAATCAGTGCCCATGGTGGCCCTTCTGTTTTCCTTTCATGGCCTTCTTGATAACTTTCATATCAAACAGTACCTGTTGCTCAGCATTCAACACTTCACGCTTCGCTGCAATGTACCTGTACTTCTCCTTCATTTTGGCATTTTTGAG
>CBDUOW010000080.1:0-7033 GCA_965368945.1 uncultured Gammaproteobacteria bacterium | reverse complement strand
TAATAATTAGCCGGATGGCATCCTGGTGCAGACGGGCTGTCTGCATATAGTGTTTTAACTGTTGTTGCTGTTCCTGCAAGGCGTCTATTTCTTCCTGCCGCACATTGGGGTTGACCTGTTGCAAAGCGGTGAGTCGTTGCAGTTCCTGGTTGAGTTCCGTATCCATGGTGTCTACGGCAGTCATAATCAGCAAAGGTAGTTGTTGTTCCGCCTGATGTTCTGCCTGGGCCAACATCTGTCGCAGTTTATCCTGTTGGGTGCCGATAATCTGCATGATTGTCTGCTTACCCAGGTCAACCGACAGTCCTTGCAATTGTTCGACAGTATATTCTTTGCTCAGGTCCTCACCACGAAGGTTGATTAACAATCGCACCACACTGGGTGGCAGAAAGCGGTTTACCTGCAAGTAGCCAGGTACGACACACTCAAGGGTATAAACCACTTCCAGTAGCATTTCACCGGTTTTAATGCCGGCAATCTTGCAAACACTGAGTGCGGCATTACCCCGTTCGCTACCGAGGAGTAAATCCAGGCCGCCCGTGACCATGGGGTGTTCCCAACTGACAAACATGCGGTCTTCATGCACCAGCGCGGTTTCGCGATCAAACGTGACGGTGACACCTTCTTCCCTGAGTTCCGGAAAGTGATGCACCTGCATATGATCGCCGGGCCGAATGATGTAGCTATGTTCGGAATGCCCTTCGAACTCAACCCCGAAAGAATCGCACAGGCGGGCCATAAAATCGACCAGGCGCTTGTCCTCATCCTGTTGCTGGATCTGCTGACGTATGTGTTCGGCCTCGGATTGCCGAAATGAGTTCAGTTCCAGCAGGCGATCGCGACCTGCCTGCAGGTTTGCATTGATATTGTTGAAAACCGGTTGGGTGTTTTTAACCAGGGCGTCAATCTTACGACTGCCAGGTTGTGGTCGCACCAATAGGTCCAGCAATTGCGGTGACAGTTGGGCGTAAACGCCGGGTCCGGCAGGGCAGGTATGGGTAAAGGCCTGGATACCTTCCTGGTACCATCGATACATGACTTCCTGTGCAGTATTGGCCAGGTAGGGAATATGGATCTGGATGGTCTCACGCTGGCCGATGCGATCCAGTCGCCCGATGCGCTGTTCGAGTAAATCGGGATTGAGCGGCAGATCAAAAAGAATGAGATGATGGGCAAACTGAAAGTTGCGACCTTCACTGCCAATCTCGGAGCAGATTAAGGCCTGGGCACCATCCTCCATATCGGCAAACCAGGCGGCGGCGCGATCCCGCTCAATAATGCTCAGCTCTTCATGGAATACCCCGACACGTAAACCTTCGCGCTGCCGGAGCACGGCTTCCAGATCCAGGGCGGTCTGGGCACTGGCACAGATCACCAGGATTTTATTTTTTTTAAGTTTGCGTAATTTGTTGGCCAGCCAGGTTACACGCGGATCACATTGCCACCAGTTTGGCGCGTCGAGCATGGACGGCAAGTTTAATGAATGCAGAGTTTGATAAATGGTTTCCGGCGTCAGTAACAACTGCTGAAAGGGCACGGCAAAATTTTCTGCAAACCGGGCCTTAGCGGCGGGCGTATCGAGAATAGTATGGATGCTTGCATATTTCGCCGGTGACGGAAGGGCATAAGCATGGGCTTCACGCAACGGAAACCCTTTCACTGCCTTACGGGTGTTGCGGAACAGAACCCGGCCGGTGCCATGCCGATCCACCAATTGATGTAACAGGGTTTCGCGTACTTGCTCTTGCCTGTCGGCATCGCTGTCAGCGGCAATCAATTCATACAGGAGTTCAAGCGAGGCCGGCGTGTCCCGGAACACTTCCTGCAGTGTTTTGATAGTGTCGACAGAGAGGGTGGCGGCATCCAGTAACTCGGCAGCGGCCTGCGCAATGGGCTGATAACCGGTTTCTTCTTCCAGAAAAGCATCCAGGTCGTGGAAGCGATGCGGGTCCAGCAGGCGTAAGCGGGCGAAATGACCCGCGGCACCCAGTTGCTCCGGGGTGGCGGTAAGCAGTAACACGCTGGGAGTTTTGTGCGCGAGTCGTTCGATAAATTCATACTCCGCACTGGGCTGTTGTGGTTCCCACTGCAAATGATGTGCTTCATCGACCACCAGCATATCCCAGCCGGCCTCAAGGGCCTGGGCCTGGCGTTCAGGATGCTGGAGAAAAAAGTTCAGGCTGCACAATACCAACTGTTCGGTCAGGAACGGGTTGGTGTCGTCTTCGCCTAGCGCCGCACAACGGGCTTCGTCAAACAGGCTGAAGCGCAGGTTGAAGCGACGCAGCATTTCAACCAGCCATTGGTGTAATAAGGGTTCGGGTACAATCAGCAGGGCGCGTTGCACCCGTTCATTGATAATTTGTTGATGCAGCACCAGGCCTGCTTCGATGGTTTTTCCCAAACCCACTTCATCAGCCAGTAGCACCCGCGGTGCATTCCGGTTTGCGACTTCATGGGCAATGTAAAGCTGATGCGGCAACAGGCTGACCCGTGCGCCGCACAAGCCGTAAACAGGCGAGGGTAGCAACTGGTGCAGTTGCTGCCGACTTTCATAACGCAGTCGGTACCAGCTTTCAGTGTCCAGTTGACCACTGAGCAATCGATCACGTGGGTGATTTAATTGCGTCAAATCACTCAGTTCCGACTCGGGCAGGAGACAGTCGGTGCCGTCTTCGGTCACGCCGACATATAGCAGCAAGCCATCCCGTTCCTGGACCTTTTCAATATGAATGCTGGAACCCGAACGATCCTGCACGGTATCACCCGCGTTAAACCGCAGCCGATGAAGAGGCGGGCTTTGTCGGGTGTAAGTGCGGTTTTCATCACTGGCGGGAAATTCAACCGCCAGGGTGCGATGCTCAACAGCCGTAATGGTGCCGAGGCCCAGTTCGGGCTCAGTGTCGCTAATTACACGTTGGCCGGGTATAAAGTCAGTCATTCCAGAATCCAGAAAATAAAAAGCCCCGTCCAGGTGACGGGGCGGGACCAGGCACTATTATATAGGATTCAGGCGGGTTTGACGGCCCGGATATAAGCCGAGAGCACGTAATCTTCTACTCCATGCCCCGGTGCCCAGTCCTGAATGAATTCGCGGGATTCATCCTTGGGCGTGATCTCGATGTCGATAAAACCCGCCGCCTGCAACATCGTTTCGAGATCATTCACTTTCGATGCGCCTGCCATGCAGCCGGCATAGAGTTGGGGATCCGACTTCATTTCCTCGGGGAGATCGATGGTTGCCACTACATCGGAGACGGCAAGCCGGCCTCCGGGTTTCAGGACCCGAAACGCATCCCGAAACACCTGCGGTTTATTGGGCGAGAGGTTAATCACGCAGTTGGAGATGATGACATCCACCGTGTCATTCGCCACCGGCAGGTGTTCGATTTCACCCAGACGAAATTCCACGTTTTCAAAATTGGCTTTCTCAGCGTTAAGACGCGCCTTGCTGATCATTTCCGGCGTCATGTCCACTCCGATCACCTGGCCCGCTGGACCCACTTCGCGTGCGGCAAGGAAGGCATCGAAGCCACCGCCACTGCCGAGGTCGAGCACAACCTGGCCCGCTTGCAGGGCGGCAATGGCCCGCGGATTACCGCAACCGAGTCCCATATCGGCACCTTCCGGAACGCTATCGAGGTCAGCCTGGTTATAGCCGAGACGCAGGGAGTTCAGGGTGTTGATATCGAGATCATCCGATACCCCGCAGCAGGAAGATTCAACTCCGCAGCAGTCCCCGGCGTTGCTGGCTTCGGCGACCCTGGCGTAATTGTCACGCACATGGTTGCGAATGGCATCGGCGTCGGAATGTGACACATCATCATTAACGGGCGTGGGACCATCCGGATTGCAGCATCCGGCAGTGGGATTTTGATTACTCATTACAATTCTCTCTTGGGTTAACCGGCTTGATCGGCAGTGGCGAAAAACCGGTGCAAGGTTTCGAGCGCTTCGGGGTCGACCCAATAATCGATGTGTTGACCGCGGCGGGAGGTTTGCAGCAGGCCGGCCTGGTGCAGTTCCTTGATGTGATGCGACAGGGTCGACGGTGCCACATCGAGATTGGTCCCCAGTTCCCCCGCGCAGCATTTCTGTACCTCGTCCACCGCACAGGCCGTGCCCGGTGTGCAGCAGTCGAGTAGCTGCAGATAGATATTCAGACGATTGGGGTGAGCCAGGGCCTTGAAGGCCGTCGCCAGTTGGGCTACGTCTACATTTCGATAATTCGACATATTTCGAAATATAGACGTAATGAACCCGCAGGTCAAGCCTGGCTAGATGGAGGTATGGTTAACCAGGATCAGTGAATACCCCTTTGAATCGTTGGGCAAAAGCGGTGGCAATCGGTATGATTACTGGCCGCAAATAATACTATTCCGGTAATACCTCAAGGGGGAGTAAAGATGTCCCAGACCAAAATCCTGCTCGATGAGTCCGAAATCCCGACACACTGGTACAACGTTGTGGCTGACATGCCAAATCCCCCGGCGCCGCCACTGGGCCCGGATGGCAAGCCGATTGGGCCGGATGCCCTGGCGGCCATTTTCCCTCCCGGGCTGATTGAACAGGAAGTCAGCGCTGAACGCTGGATCGAAATTCCGGAGCAAGTCCGCGAGATTTATCAACTCTGGCGACCATCACCGCTTTATCGGGCACATCGGCTGGAAGCTGCGCTCGGTACGCCGGCGAAAATTTATTACAAGAATGAAGGCGTCAGTCCCGCCGGTTCCCATAAGCCCAATACGGCGGTGGCGCAGGCTTATTACAACAAGCAGGCCGGGATCAAACGCCTGGCGACAGAGACCGGCGCCGGCCAATGGGGATCGTCACTGGCCCTGGTTGGAGGAATGTTCGGCATCGAAGTGCGGGTGTACATGGTGAAAGTTAGTTATGAGCAGAAACCGTTTCGCCGCTCCATGATGCATACCTGGGGCGCGGAAGTCTTTGCCAGCCCGTCGGATCAAACAGAATCGGGTCGTAAGATTCTCGCCGAGGATCCGGATTCACCCGGGTCCCTGGGGATTGCGATTTCTGAAGCGGTGGAAGAGGCCGCGTCACGCAAAGATACCAACTACGCACTTGGCTCGGTGTTGAACCATGTACTGTTGCATCAAACTATAATCGGGCAGGAAGCGAAAAAGCAGTTCGAGATAGCCGGCGATTATCCGGATGTGGTTTTCGCCTCCTGTGGTGGCGGTTCAAATTTTGGCGGCGCGGCGTTTCCATTCTTTGCCGACAAGGCAGCAGGCAAAGAAATCCGCCTGGTGGCAGTGGAACCGGCCTCCTGTCCGACGTTAACCCGTGGCCATTATGCTTATGACTTCGGTGATGCCGTGGGGCTGACCCCGTTAATGAAAATGTATACCCTCGGGCATGACTTTGTACCGCCGGGCATTCATGCCGGCGGACTGCGTTATCACGGGGATTCGGCGCTGGTGTCGCAGCTTTATAATGAAGGCTTGATTGAAGCGATGGCGGTTCACCAGGTGGGGACGTTTGAAGCCGGCGTCCTGTTTGCCCAGACGGAAGGCATTATTCCGGCACCGGAATCCAGTCATGCGATTCGTGCCTGTATTGATGAAGCCCTGAAGTGTAAGGCAACGGGCGAATCCAAAACCCTGTTCTTTAATCTTTCCGGGCATGGGCATTTTGATATGGCCTCATATGACAAGTATTTCTGTGGTGAACTGATGGACTACGAATATCCGGCCGAGGCGATCGATAAAGCCCTGCATCATCTTCCAAAAGTGGCGGGGATCTGATGTATTGAATCGATGCGGTCATTTACCGCACCGATATATTCACCAGGAAATTTATTACTGACCATGCGCGGTATTTATCTCGATCCCGATGCCCCTGTTATTGAAGAACAGTATGCCGTGGTATATGTGCCACGCCGCAGTCGAGGTCGGGTGCCGGAAAATTCAGTTGAGATTATGGAATCTGAATCTGCCGCGCGTGAAAATGCCGCCCCGGAAAAGAAAAAGTTTCCTGCCAGGGTGGTGGGCCCGTCTCGTTCCTCGGAAGGGTTGCGGATTTATTATGTGGTGGAGTGGCTGGAATAACGCTATCTGATCATCCTGGTGGGCGTTAAGATAGCGTCATGAGTAATGACAGAAACTTTGACGATCTGGCTCACCGTTTTACCGATAACATCTACGGTAGTCCCAAGGGTCAGATACGTCTGGCCATCCTGAAAGAAGATCTCGATAGTTTTCTTTGCCGCTTTCCTGAAAACACCTGCTTGCGTGTCCTGGATGCCGGCTGCGGCCTGGGTTATATGGCGCTGTATCTGGCCGAACGGGGTCATGAAGTAGTGCTGTGCGACCATTCGGCTGAAATGTTACAACGTGCCCGGCAAACGTTTGCCGAGCAAGCCCCGGGTGCGAATGTCACCTTTATCGAATCCCCGCTGCAATTATTACCACAACATGTGGACGGTAAGTTTGATCTGGTATTGTTTCATGCCGTACTGGAGTGGGTAACGCAACCCCGGCAGGTACTGCAACAGTTGCTGGCTTTGCTGCAAGCGAATGGCTATTTTTCATTGTTGTTTTACAACCGTAATAGCCTGGTGTTTCGGAATTTATTGCGCGGCAATTTTCGTAAAGTAGCTTCTGATCAGTTTGCCGGTGATCCTAATAGCCTGACACCCACCAATCCACTTATGCCGGAAGACGTGTATAGCTGGCTGGAGTCGATGGGGTTGTCGGTGCTCACCCGGACCGGCGTGCGTATCCTTTATGATTATTTACCCCGCGATATTCTCGAGCAACGGTCGTTGGAAGATATTCTTGAAATGGAACGACGCCATTGTCGCCAGAATGCATTTATCGACCTGGGGCGCTATGTCCATGTCCTGTCACAACTAAAGGTATAAGCAATAATTAGCCGTACCCTTGCCAGGTCAAATGTGGAGCTAGTGGTCGGGTTTTAATAATGTCTGCCAGGCGGCATGCTGTTCAATCAGGCGCAGCGCCTTGTTGAGCAGACTCTTGCCGGGTTCGGTGCGGTGCCAGGTGGAAGCGCC